>JAKQXK010000423.1 GCA_029561505.1 Spirochaetota bacterium
ACGCGCAGGTAATAGACCTGCTGCGCCAGACTGCTGACACCCACGAGATCGGCATCGGCAACAATATAGCGTGAGGATTTCGTACGTGCTCGCAACACGACGCCCGAAAAGTCAGCATTGGTCGAAATTTCCAACTGGTAATAGAACGCATTGGGCATTTCAGTCCAAAGAAACTGCTTTTCGCGCGAAAAGTGGGCATTGTTGGCAGGCGTTAGAATAGTGGCCGCACCCTGGGCATTACTCAAAAAGCTGGCATCGAGCAATGCCTGTGTGCTGGCGCCGGTGCACGAAACGGCGCAGAGAATGGAAACGAAGGCTGCGACAACAGGCGGGATTCTTACCTTTATACTAGGCACGGTAATTCACACGAATCCACAAGCCAATGCGCAGCACAGCGAATTTTGAGCTAAAAGGCTTTTCTGTAGCCATATTTGTTCTGCATTCCTGATCGAAAAGCCAGCGCAGCGCAGTCGTACCTTATCGATCCATGTTTGGATTCTGCCTGCAGGCTTCTTTGCAGAAATTTACACACCGTTCATGTGCAGTAAATTTTTCTACATTGCCATCCTTCCGCTTGTCATAGGTGCACCGCTTGAACACACAGGCCTTTGTGCATTGTTCTGTTCTAGTCAGACCCGCCGGTTGATCTGCCTTGTTGCCGTTTTCTTGATCATACGCATAGACTGCGATCAAATCTGACCATTGCTTACGATCAAGGTCGTGAACTTTCTTATTTTTATAGAAAGCGCACGATCCAGTACCGCCCCAATTGCGATTTCCGGGACAGACCATTTCATTGTACGCCCGCTCTTTACAGGCGAGAGAGCCATCGACCTTGAAGGTCAGACAGATATGGCCAGTGGTTGAAAGGGGCGTCTTTTCGGTGGGATATTCAGTGCTGGATAGGTCTCGCTTAGAGATAACGATAGGGTCATATGTTCCCGTTATTTTTTTCGCGACAATGTCACTCTTACACACCCTTAACACGGTAACTTCACCAAATTCACGTGTTTTTATTTTCTGGCCAGCCTTCAATGGGCTCGCATAATTTACATACGGCATGGCTTCAGCCACACCTGGCTGGCCGTAATGCCTTTGAAATCCCATTCGGCAGAAATCTTCTAATTCTGCGTTGGCTTTTTCGTTTTTTCCTGAAAGACGAATTTTTTTATCTGCAAAGATACGGACGAACTCTAAACGCATATCTGTTGTACCAAGTCGCTCGAAAAGATAGTCGAATGCATTCCCGCCAGAGCTTTCTGCGCTCAGTTGTTTGGCTGAAGCCAATTCCAGAATAAACTGAACTGTGGCCAACGGGATATTGTCACTTTTCAGGCAATGTGATCTCGTCTCACAATAGAAATTATCAGCCAGACTCTCTTCTGCCGCAAGCGCACATTTGATTAGTGCATGGTCTTTTGTCTTGATGCCTGCTGCTAACGCTTCACCTTTATACCTGTACTGTTTGAGGTTGCAGCTTTCATTCGCATCAGCAAACAACCCCATCGGCATGACAGCGGCCAACAGCAGCAAAATGAAGGTCTTCACCCGCAATTGTCACCGTCCCTTCTTAAACCACTCCAACACCTCGACCGGCAGCGCCATCACAACGGTGTTCGACGCCGTCGGCCCGAGGCCGTCGAGAGTCTGCAGCGTGCGCAGCTGCATCGCGCCTTTGGCTTTATCCATCATGCGTGCGGCGTCTGCGAGATTCTTCGCGGCTTCTTTGTCGCCTTCGCTTTTGATGATGTTGGCGCGCTTCTCGCGCTCGGCTGCTGCCTGCCGGCTCATGATGCGCTTAAGATCGTCTGGCACTTCGATATCCTGAATCTTGATGGCATTCACGTCGAGACCCCAGCCGCTTGTTTCGTTATCGACGAGCTTTTTGATCGCGTCGCCGATCTCTTGGCGTTCGACGAGCAGCGTATCGAGCGACTTGCCGCCGATGACATCGCGCAGCGCAGTCTGCGCGTATTGCGTGATGGCGTACGCCTAATCTTGTACTTTGATAATCGCCTGTTCTGGGTTTTCAACCTTGAAGAAAATCGCCGCATT
>JAKQXK010000431.1 GCA_029561505.1 Spirochaetota bacterium
AATTCAGGCGCTGAACCCTGCGGGTGTTATTCTATCCGGCGGGCCGGCATCTGTTTATGAAAAGGGAGCGCCACAGGTTGACGCGGGAATTTTTTCCCTGGGCGTGCCGGTGCTCGGTATCTGTTACGGTCTGCAGCTCATATGCCACCTGAACGGTGGCAAAGTCGCTGCCTCGGCGGCGCGCGAATACGGGCGCGCAACGCTCAAGGCCCGCAAGGCATCGCCGCTTCTCAAAGGGGTCAAACCCGGCCAGGTGTGGATGTCACACGGTGACAAAATTCAAAAACTGCCCAAAAGATTTTCTGTGATCGGCGTTACGGAAAATTCACCGATGGCTGCGTTTGCCGACGAAAAAGCACGCATCTATGGCGTGCAGTTTCACCCTGAGGTGCAGCACTCGACGCAGGGTAAGGCCATTCTGAAGAACTTCTGCAGCACAATCTGTGCGATGAAACCCAACTGGACCATGAGCCGGTTCGAAGAAGAGAAAATTTCTGAAATTCGCGCGCAGGTTAAAGGTGAACGCGTTCTGCTCGGCTTGTCTGGCGGCGTCGATTCAACCGTCACTGCGAAACTGCTGCACGATGCAATCGGTGATCAGCTCACTTGCGTCTACGTCGATACGGGCCTTATGCGCAAAGGCGAAACCGACGCCGTACGCACGCGTTTCAAAAAAGAATTTGGTATCAAACTCGAAATCGTCGACGCCGAGAGCCGCTTCATGACGGCGCTTGCAGGTGTTGACGAACCTGAGCAGAAACGCAAAATTATCGGCAAACTATTTCTCGATGAATTTGCCGCAAAGGCGAAAGAACTAGGCCATCACGAATTTCTTGCGCAGGGCACCCTATATACTGACGTGATCGAATCCGTATCGGTCAAAGGCCCGTCGCAGACGATCAAGTCACACCACAACCGCGTGCAGGGCGTGCTCGACATGATTAAGGCGGGCAGGGTAATCGAACCCCTGTCAGAGCTCTTCAAAGACGAAGTGCGCCGGCTGGGTTTGGCACTCAAGATCAACCGCAACCTCTTATATCGCCATCCTTTTCCCGGGCCGGGGCTTGCTATCAGAATTCTGACTGCCGTCACGCGTGAGAATGTGGCGACGCTGCGCGAGGCCGACGCGATCATGCTCGATGAACTCAAAACTTCGGGCTGGTATGAGAAGGTCTGGCAGGCCGGGGCGATCTTCTTGCCGGTGCGTTCGGTGGGCGTCATGGGTGACAACCGAACGTACGAGAACGTCATTGCGCTGCGGCTCGTCACGAGCGAAGATGGCATGACGGCCGACTTCGCACATCTGCCATACGAGGTTCTGGCAAAAATCGCTGGCCGCATCATTAACGAAGTGAGGGGTGTAAACCGCGTCGTCTATGACATCTCTTCAAAACCCCCCGCCACCATTGAATGGGAATAACCCGCCTTTGACGTTTTCGTCTGTTAAGCGAAGTGGTTTAATGCGGATTGCCTTCTTTATTGCGGCAACCTCGGCGTTTGCCATGGCGCCGCTTTGGGCGCAGCGGCCCGATACCTGGGGCAGTGAGAAATCCGCCGAATCGCGTTCTGAACCCAGACAACAAGGTGAACCGGCAGGTGATTTAGGTAAGCCACTCGACGAGGTCTGGCGCATTGTTTTTCGCAATTCGAAAGGCGAAGAGGTCGCGCTCGACTGCGAGGTCGCGCGCACCGAAAAAGACAAAGAGCGCGGGCTCATGTTTCGAAAGACGCTCGCGAAAAACCGTGGCATGATCTTTGTCTACAATAAGCCAGAAGAAATGAACTTCTGGATGCGCAACACCGTGCTGCCGCTGAGTATAGCGTATGTGCACGAAAAACTGTTTATCGCGAGCATTCACGATATGAAACCCCTTGACCTCAACGTCGTGAGCTCTGACGTTCCGGTGCTCTATGCAATCGAGGTGAACCAGGGATGGTTCAGAAATAACGCCATCCATTCGGGCAATCGAATTACCATCTACAAGAAGCCCGATGATTACAAAATTGAGCGCAAGAACAAATACCGCAAAGAAATTAAGGTGCCCTGACTAACGCGTGGACGCCTCGTCGTTATACCAGAAAAAGCTCGTTTCGAAAGAGCAATACCGCGCTCTCTGCGTCGGCCAATATGGTTCGAGTTATTTTCCTGACAAAAGAAGCCAAGAAGAGTCTCTGCGCGAGCTTCTGATGCTCGCAGAAACCGCGGGGGTCAAAACTCTGCATGAGCTGTTCTTTCACCATAACGATATACATCCCGCTATGTTTTTTTCATCGGGGCAGCTTGAGCGCATTCGTGCTGTCTGTACCGACCTCGATCTGAACCTGCTGTTTGTCGATGCGCAGCTGAAACCCAACCAGCTGCGCAACCTTGAAGAAGAGCTGAAAATTCGTGTGCTGGGGCGAATCGAGGTCATTCTTGATATTTTTGCGATGCGCGCCAAAACCAGGGAAGCGCTGATGCAGGTTGAACTCGCGCAGCTGCTATATATTCTGCCGCGGCTAAAAGGGCTCGGCGGAGTGCTCTCTCGCCAGGGAGCAACGGGCGCGCCGGGTATCGGCACCAGAGGCCCCGGTGAAACGATGCTTGAAACTGATAGGCGTTACATTCGCCGTCGTATTCAGAAAATTCGCAGCGACCTCAAAGACGTCGAGCGGCATCGCGGTACCGCCCGACAGGGCAGGGGAATCGCCACTTTCGCGCTCGTGGGCTATACGAATGCAGGCAAGAGCAGTGTG
>JAKQXK010000432.1 GCA_029561505.1 Spirochaetota bacterium
AGACGAGCGGCAGCGTGACAAAATTGCCACCGTCTTTCGGCCATGATTTTGTCACGGGAATACGCGTGACCGAGACGCGGTCATAGCTGCCCGCGAACAGCGCAGGGCGCGGCAATGCATGCATGCCGATTTTGATGGCGCTCAAAAGCGTACGGGGGTTCAGAATCGCAACGGGTCTTTTTCTGAGCTGCAGAACGTCTCGCACCGCCGCGAACGCATCACGAAAAAGAAAGTGCGAACGCTCGCTCGTGCCGAAAAGATTCGAAACCGCAGGAAAGTCAGCGCCCCGGATATTCTCAAAAAACAGCGCCGGACCCTGCTGGGCATTGATGCGGCGGTGTACTGCGGCCATCTCGAGCTCGCTGTCGATCTCTTCACTGACGCGTATGAGTCGGCCGTTTTTTTCGAGGTCTTTGACTGTATCGTAAAGTGTTGCGTAACCCATAATTCGCTCGGCGAATTAGCAACCGTCAGCGCGCCATTGCCGTGCGCATTTCAAAAATGGCTTCGTCGAGCCCCACCGCCAGACTGCGCGCAATGATCGCGTGGCCGATATTGAGCTCAGTAATGCCATCAATGGCCGCGACTGCAGCAACGTTAAAATAATTCAGGCCGTGCCCGGCATGCACTTCGAGGCCAAAATCGAGCGCGGCGGCGGTCGCTGCCTCGAGGCGCTTCAGTTCGAGCTTGCGTTGTGGCAGATGCGTGAATGCCCTCGCGTACGCGCCTGTGTGAAATTCGATGCCGCGAGCTCCGGTTGCCGCGGCAGCTTTCACCGCGGCCAGATCGGGTTCGATAAAAAGAAACACCTCAATTCCCTTTGCCTGCAGGCGTTCTGAGAAATGGGCAACTGTGTCGCTAAACTGCGTGACGTTCAGCCCGCCTTCGGTTGTAATTTCTTCGCGCCTTTCAGGTACAATGCACGCAGTCGACGGCTCAAGCTTCAATGCAATATTCAGAATTTCTTCTGAAAGTGCCATCTCGAAATTCAACGGAACTTTCAGATGTTTCTTGAGATCAAACACATCAGCGTCGCGTATATGGCGGCGGTCTTCGCGCAGGTGAACCGTTATCAGGTCGGCGCCCGCATTTTGCGCGATTAGCGCCAATTCAATCAGCGCTGGGTCGTTTTCACCCCTCGCGTTGCGCAGCGTCGCGACATGGTCGATATTGACACCCAGTTTTGAGGCGGCCGGTTCAGCTTGCATGGTAGTGTCCTTCACGGTTCTTTTTTGGCATACTCAGGTTTTACAGAAAAACGTACATTAACTTTGTCGGGCGTTATACTCAATATCTGTACTTTGCGTGAGCCATTCAGAATTCTGCCCTTTACCGGCACTCCCGATTCATTGGCATAGGGCAAAATGCTGCCGGTGCGGCTGTTGTAGCGGGTGTCTTCGGCGTTGACAAAAACATAGATGTCGCTCGGTTTCAGCTTTTTCACTGCGGCGCTTTCGCCCTGTACCTGAACCTGAACCGTCTGGTCAGACAGAGCCGCGTTCAGCGCTGCGTCGAGGTTCTGCACGCGTACCGCTATCTGGTCGAATTGCTGCTCGTCACTGTAGGTCTTGGGTACAAATTCAACGCGCACACTCACGCTGCGCACCTTGTCGGTCGAGACCTGGTCGGGAATTCGCAGGTTGATCTTGCGGCTAATCGGCCTGGCGGCGCCCTCTACATCGACCGCCTCGGTATCGAGAGCCTGAATCGCAGCGATCACGGCTTCGGGGCCATCGATTTCAATCTGCTGCGGCGTTGCGCTCGCCTTGAGTATTTTGTAAGAAGCATCAGGATTTCCACTCGTCACGACTTTGACCGGCACAATCTTCGACGCCCCTGCTTCGAGACCGACCGCCAGCGTCTCGGGCTTTGACGCAAGCTCAACGCGTTCGGGCAGCTGCCGCACGTCGAATACCACGGGATAATTTGCGTCACCGCCGCGCGCGTTAGCCAGGTTAACCTCAGCCTTGATGCCCGCCGTTGAGAACTTCAAAAATTCATCGCGGCCTCTGACGGTAATCTTGACGAAGCGCGTTTGGCCCTGTTTCAGATACAGGTTCGCCGGCTTCTTGATGTATTCAACCGGAATATTGAGCGCAGTTTGCGTCACGCGAGCCACTTCGACGTAAAACCACAGGCCACACCCGATCGCGAGACAGATGATTTTTGCGAGATAATCTTCTATGAAAAGATAGTGAAGTATGCGCCGAATCACATTGCCTTCCATTCATCTGCAAGCGTGTTGAGGTTAAAAGCATTCAACAGCCGGCGCAGTTCTGCAAGATCTACGTTTTCTTTCATTTCACCCAGAAACGCCAGCGCGATCTTGCCGTTCGTTTCTGAGACAACGATGACCAGCGCATCAGAATCTTCGCTGAGCCCCAGAGCAGCGCGGTGCCTCGCACCGTAAGACCTCTTAATCTCTGCAGAAGTTGTCATGGGTAAATAGCAGGCTGCGGCAATCAGCGACTGGCCTTCGAGTATAACCGCGCCGTCGTGCAGCGGGTTCTTGCCATGAAAAATCGCGGCCAGGAGTTCACGAGAAACGCGGCCGGCGATCTGCACGCCAGATTCGCTGAATTGCCTCAGGCCTACCTTGTGCACGATCGCAATCAGCGCACCGCAGCGCGTGTCGCCCATTTGTTTGCAGGCTGCGATAATCTCATCAACCGGCACCTGCTGCACCTGAATGAGCGTTCTGTACCAGCGCGCCTGGCCAATCTGATAGAACAGCCGGCGAAGTTCAGGCTGCAACACGACCAGAATGGCTATCACAAAATACGCAGAAATTGAATCAAAGAGCCAGCTCAGGGTTTCGAGCTGGCCGCGGTGGCTCAGAAATGTCAGGGCAAGAAAAAGTGCAACACCACCCAAAATCGGCACGGCGCGGCTCTGCCTGACGAGCCGATAACCATAGTAGATGACCAGGGTGACGAGAACAATATCAACAATGTCACGCGGGCTGAAGTTCATATTCTCGAATCGCAGAAATAACGGCGAGCGTCTCGGCCATTTCTTTTACATCGTGAACACGCAGAATATCGAGGCCGCGTAAAGTTAAATAAGTCTGCACCGCGAGCGTGCCGACGAGGCGCTCGGCGGGGTCAGCGTGGCCCGTAATTTTGCCGATAAATGACTTGCGTGAGACACCGGCGAGAAGGCGGTAGCCGTCGCGCCTGAATT
>JAKQXK010000481.1 GCA_029561505.1 Spirochaetota bacterium
CACCTTGAAGAAGTTTATGAAGCAACGCACGACAACCTGCATGTCGCGCGGGCCCTCGCGCACATCTGCTACAAAACGGGAGAAATGAAAGAAGCCGCCCGCTACTTTGAAATCTACAGTGAAGAGAACCCGGGCGACACACAGGCGATTGAGCTGCTCGGGTCAATTTTGCTCAAGCTGGGTGAAACAGAAAAAGCTGCCGATGTTCTGACCCGCCTCAAGATACGCGACCCGCGCAATGAAAAAATTGCGAGTCAGCTGGCCAAGATCTACAAATGATTATCTGCGTTAAACTTGCAAAACCTGGCGGGCAGATGCCATTTTCATATTATCGCTAAAGATCTATCCATTTCAGAATATCGGGCAGAATTTCTGAAGCCAGCTCATCTGATGCGACCATCATGCCGTGATCAAAATCTTTTCCGTGCCGGTTCATCTTGCCCGGCAGCATGAATCTGAAATCTGCCGAAGTTTTGCGCTCGTCACCTATGGTTCTCACGTAAAACTTATAAACTGATTCAGAGGGCGCTACGTTGTCGATCTTGCCCGCGAGAAAAAAGATGCGCACACCTTTGTCTTTAAGCTGTACACTTTCGAGCGTATCGCGCCACACCGGCTTGCCCGCCGCATCGAACAATTGCGTGCGCGAGCCGACGAGATTTTCGGGCAACGATGGTAAAAATCGCTTACAGAAATTTTCGCTGCAAAGGTTGCCCGCTTTGTTGTCTTGAAGGGCGGCGAGCCGCCTGGTGAACGCCCCCGGATAGTTATAGTCGAAGCCCGTGCCGAGAAAAAAGGCTGACTTCACAAGCATGCCCGAAACCGTCGCGTTGCGCGGCGCATCGTTCAGGTAGTGCGCGACCGCCTGCCCGCCGAGCGAAATGCCCGCCATCACCCACGACTCATCGTTTGAATTCTTGCGTATGGCGGTTGTGACCTGCGGCAGAATTTCGCGCCCGAACCGCTCGATCTGCGAGTGCTGCGGTATACGCACGAGCCACACGGTTACCCCTCGTGCATTAAACCAGGGTATAATCGACGCTCGGCCCGAGTTATAAAGGGCTTCGTCAGCGACGAGCAAGGGCGAGACCAGAACGAGTGAAAACGCCGGCCCCGCCAGCGCGCTGAATGTGCGGGGAAACATCGATACCGTATAACTGGCGCCACCGGCTTCGACGGTGAAATCGCGCTGGTTCTCTTTTTCTGCATAGTTAGTCGAGCTGACCGACTGGCAACTCGTGGCCATAAGTGCGCTGAACGCCACCGCCAGAACGTGAGAAATCCGCATGGCGCACTGGCAGGTAGTCCATGGCAGCGTAAACAAAAAATGAACGCTCGTTCGCAATATAAGTTTTTAGTTTTCAGGCTCTGCTGCAATTGAACCTTAGGCGGCCGTGCGCAAACTGACAGCGAAGCCAGCAGAGATTCTGCAGGTCACCGACCAAATCTACCGCATCACGCTGGGCCAGCCCTTCTATGCGCCCAATCAGGTATATCTGATTCGCGACGAAACGACGATGCTGATAGACTCTGGCTACGTTGAGTCGATCGGTTCACTGGCACTCGCGCTGAAGCAGATTGGGCTGAGCATGCGAGAGGTGGATGTCTTGCTCTACACGCATCCGCATATCGACCATATTACTGCGGGTCTTTTATGGGGCACATACGCTAAACGCACAGAAAAATGGGGACACCACACGATGGCGCGGGATATTCCCGATTACCCTGACTTCATCGACGTCTGGCAGGCCGACACCTCACGCATTCTCACCGTCGCTTTTCGTGATATGCAGGCACGCAAGACACGCATACGCAAGGCAAACGACCGCTGGGCGAAGTTTGTCAAACGGTTCGGTGAGGGTGAAAACAAAATCGGCGATCGAGCCGTTAAGCTCGATCGCCTGTTAAAAGAAGGCGACGAGTTTTCAACGGGCAAACTGAAATTTCGCATTCTTGAGACTCCTGGCCACAATACCTGGCACATTACCCCCCTCGAAACGACGCAGGGTTTCGCTTTTACGGGCGACCTGCTGATTGGCAATATTCCGGCGATTTATGACCGGCTCGACGGCAACCTTGAACTCTTTCAGCAGAGTCTCGCAAAACTGATCGATGAACGTAAGCGAATGCCTACGATGCGCTTTATGCCAGCGCACGGCGATGAGATAATGCATCCCGAGCGTGCGATCAAGATTGTATTAAAAACGATCGGCATTCTCGAAAACGGCATTCTGAAGAAACTGGTCGAAGGCCGCAAAGGCCTCGTCGACCTGATGGAATCTGCGTTCGGTGCGCACATCGAAGGCGGCAACCACTTCA
>JAKQXK010000485.1 GCA_029561505.1 Spirochaetota bacterium
TCAGTTCTTGCACCGACTTGTCGAGATAATCGGTTGCCCACTTTGAGACCGAAAAGTGTACATTAACCTCGTTCGGGTTCATCTTGCCTTTCACGAGAAATCCGTCTTTGCCTTCGCTCACCTCGAGGCCGTCGCCAAAAGAATTCGCGAATTCGGGGTCGTAGACCCTGAGGTAGAGTGCTGCCAGATTGCGAATGATCATATGCAGCGCATTGGCTACATTGGCTTTTTCTTGCCCCAGCATGCGTTCGTCTTCGCGCATATACCGTTTCATCATGTGTTCGAGGTGCGTGCGCTGCGTTGCGATCTCTTGCAAGAGTTGCACCAGATTCTGCTGGCGGTAATCGATCAGCAGAATGTCGTTGAAAATGAATGCACCGTTCTTGCGTACATCGATGAGTTGGTGCGCCTGAGCCATGTAGGGCAGGGCTATACCGTCGAGTCACCTTTACAAGTTTTTCAGAACCCGCTAACGATTGACACGCGCCGGCTGAGCCGCATTCTGCGCCTTCGATGTGGCGAGCTTACCTGACGAATTTCTGGCTGATGCTTTTGACCGCCGTTTCGCTGCCTTACCTGCTTTTGCGGTTTCGCAATAATAAGGCCACGACGCAGCTCATGCATTTCTACGCGCTCGTCGCGCAGCGCATCAGCGGCTGGCGGTTTGAGGTCGGCGGCCTTGAAAACATGCAGACCGGGCCCGCAGTTTATGTGCTGAACCACCAAAGTTCACTCGACGGCATTCCGCTGGGGCTGCTAAAAATTCCGAGGCTCGCGATTATCGGCAAAAAAGAGGTCGCGTATATTCCCTTTATCGGCTGGGCGTTCTACCTTGGTGGTAACGTGCTGATCCATCGGGGTGACGGCAAGCAGGCGCGTGGCCAGCTCGACGCCGGGGTCGAGGCGATCAGGGTGCGCCATGTTTCTATTGCTATTTTTCCCGAAGGTTCGCGTAATCGCGACCAAGAAGGATTTCTACCATTCAAAAAGGGTGGGTTCGTGATGGCGATCGACGCGCAGGTGCCTGTGGTGCCGGTCGTGATCGAGTCTTACCGGCGCCTTTATGACAAGGCGGCGCGCAAAATGACCAGCGGCACGCTGAGAGTGCAGGTATTGCCCGCGATACCGACCACCGGGCGGCAACGCAGCGAAGCACAGAAGTTGACGCAGCAGGTTGAATCTCTGATGCGTGAAACATACGATCGCGTCTTCTGACGCGTCGCGGCGAATTTATGGATTCACATTCTGTACTCTCGAACATGCTGCTCTTTATGGCAGCGGCCGTCATTGCGGTGCCGCTCGCGACGCGCCTCGGGCTCGGCAGCATTTTGGGTTACCTGATCGCCGGCGCGGTGATCGGGCCTTCGGGTCTGAAGCTCATCTGGAACGTATCAGATATTCTGACGCTTTCAGAGTTCGGCGTCGTGCTGCTACTCTTTATCATTGGCCTTGAGCTGCGTCCCGGGCGGCTGTGGAACATGCGGCGCGACATCTTCGGCTTCGGCCTCATGCAGATCATTTTCTGTATGGCGGGTATCGGTGCAGCGCTTTATGCAACGGGCATCAGCGGTAGCGCGCTCGCTATATTATCCTTTGGTCTGGCGCTGTCGTCGACTGCATTTGCACTGCAGCTGCTGCGCGAAAAACACGAGCTCAACACGCAATATGGTCGCGCCGCGTTCGCCATTCTGCTTTTTCAGGATATCGCGGTGATTCCCGTTCTGGTCGCGATACCTTTTCTGACGACAGCGACTGCCGACACGGGCCATGGTTCGCCTGGCTTTCTTGCGGGTTTCGCAGCGCTCGCCGCGGTACTCGTTGCCGGCAAGTATCTCGTTCGGCCCTTTTTTCGGGTGATCGTGCGTGCCGAGAGCCGTGAACTATTCACCGCAGCATCGCTCTTCATGGTGTTTTCTGTCGCTGCGCTCATGGAGTGGGCCGGCTTTTCTATGGCGTTTGGCACATTCGTCGCCGGAGTGCTGCTCTCTGAGTCTGAATACCGCCACGAACTAGAAGCGAGCATTGAACCTTTTAAGGGACTCTTGCTCGGGCTTTTTTTTATGGCTGTCGGCATGAGCATCGACTTCTCGCTGCTGCTGCGCCAACCGCTGCTCGTTGTCGGTGCCGTCGCCGCGCTGATGGCAATTAAGGTCGCGGCTATTTATGCCGCCGGCACGCTCTTTCGTTACGACAAAGAAGCGTCGCGCAACATTGCGTTTCTCATTTGCCAGGGGGGTGAATT
>JAKQXK010000510.1 GCA_029561505.1 Spirochaetota bacterium
CGTTTTTCGAGAGCGACAGGCTTCTTGTCGGCGCCGATGCGCACGCCGGCTTCGCGCTTGTCGCCAATTGTCTGCGTTGCGAAGGGTGCGCGCTTGTTATAGCGAATCTCGATTTCTGTCGCTTCTTTCACGGCCTGCTGCAGCACCGTATTCGTACGGTCGATATAGAAAAGCGACATCTGCTCATAGAGCTTCTCGAGGCTATTTTGCACGTCGAGAAACAGCTTGTAAGACTCGACGAAATTATCTTCGAAGAAGAAACTCAGCGCAACCGCATATTTCTGCTTTACCGCATCATATTCTTTAACGAGCTCAGGCTTTTCTGAACCGAAGTTTCTCAGCGGTACATCTAGGTAAACGATCTGCTCGAGTGCCTCGGCCCGCTTATATTTGGCTTTTTCTGCCACGTTCTCTGCCTGAGCGGCACCGAGAGCCAACAGAAACACGAAGGTTGTTATCTTGCGCATGGATATCCTCATTACATTGTCGGGAATCTGCGGTCAAAAGTAAAGCAAACCTGACGGTTTTTGTCGGCCACGGGGTTAAGCACGCGATGTGGAGCCGCACCCAGCCCCGCTTGACGCGGCGTCTCGCGGGTGTGGGGCTATCGGCTGCGCAACATGAAGATTCTGTGCCTCAAGGCCCCCCTTATGCTCGCCCTCGCGCTTTATGGCGTGGTTGCCCCCATAGCGGCCCGCTCGTGGGACGACCTCGACGAAGGCGAAACGGAGATCTATGGCCGTGAGCGCGAAGAGAAATTGCCGTTAAGGCTCTTTTTCGTGCAGAAAGAAAAATGGGAAGGCCATGAAGCTCTGCACATTCTCTGGCTTTATGGTTATACCGATTACCCCCGCTACCGCAGCGACCGCCTGCTGCCCTTCTATTACCGGTTGCAGAGCAAAACCGATAACCGCTACCGGTTCGTGAGCCCCGTTTATTTTCACGAACGCGACGGCGCCGACAACGACCGGTCGCTGCTATGGCTTTATTACTGGGGCGCCGATACCGACCGCCAGCGTGACTATTCGCTCTTGCTGCCACTCTATTACCACGCAACGCGCGCAGCTGAAAGAAGGTCGCTGTTTGTTTCGCCGCTCTACGCGCGCGAGACCTATGCCAGCGGCAGCGATTCAACAATCGCGTGGCTAATCTATTGGGGTGAAGATTCATCGCTTTCGAGCTCGCACAGTACGGTGCTGCCTCTGTATTTTCACCGCAAAGAGGCAGACATTTCGCGCACGCTCGTCACACCGCTGTTCTGGTACACGCGCACCGGCACTGCAGAAATGCGCCGCATGTCGTGGGGGGCGCCGCTTCTGCCGCTGGCAATGTACGACACCTCGGCAAACGAAACCGATTTGATTTTGCTCTATCTCTTTCGCCACCGCAGCCGCGCCGATGCGACGCTCAGCTACCTGCTGCCGCTCTATTACTATTCTCGGCGCGGAGAAAACAGCACGGCATCGTATCTTTTTCCGCTCATATGGGTGAGCGACAGCCCCGATCGCTCGAGCTGGTTCATTTTTCCTCTTTTCTATTCTGCTGATATGCAAAAGGGTTCGACCCGCATTTCGCCAGTCTATATTTCTTTGGCCGAAGATACGAGCACCTTCAAACTGCTGTTTCCCCTGTATTTCAACTACCGCACCAAAGACTATTCGCTGCACGTCAACGCCACGGGACTCTCGCTGTCAGAAGAAGAGCTGGCGCTCAGCCCCGCGAGCCTTGAACTGAGCCGCGAAAAGATTGTGCTCGACTCGAACTTCGGTTGGTTTTATAACCTTTTCAGAATCTCATCGCGGCATACGCTGCGCTTCGGCGATGCGCCGCAGCCCCTGCCCCAAACAGAGGCAGCGGCGGCGCCTGCAAAAGCAAAAGCGCCATCGAAGGCGAAAGTTGCAAAGAAACCAGCACCCTTTGCCGAAGCCAAAGAAGTTCAAGGCGAGTCGCAGACGGCCCGCATCGCGCGCAAGCGAGAGCGTACCCGCGCCGACTCAGAAAACTTTTTCGGCTGGTACATGCTGTTCGGTGCGACGGCGTACGAACGTGCCGACCATTACCGCCACTTCAGACTGTTGCCGCTCAGTTGGCTGACCTGGAACACGCAAAACGACCAGGGCGTGCAGACGATTATACCGTTTTACGTTCACTACCGCGACGAGAGCACGCGCTATTTGGTTTTGTTTCCTGTTTACGGGGCCGAACAGACCTTTCATGCGAATTGCACGGGCAACAAGACTGCATGGCTGATCATCGGCTACTGGAACGAATACGACTGCGAAACCCAAACTACCGAACAGACCGTACTTTGGCCCGTATACAACCGCTATGTTTCACCGACCTCAGGTGGATTTCGAATTTTCCCGGTCTTCTGGAAAAAGTGGCGATCGACGCCCGAAGGCGAAACTCAGGTACATTTTTCACCATTGCACTACACAACAGTGAACCAAGAGACCTTCAAAACTGTTTCGTGGCTCTTCTACCGCAGCCGCTTTGAGAGTGGTGGCGATTTTGGTATCTGGGGTCTCGAACACTTTGCCCGGCGCGACGACGACCTTGAGGCCACGAGCTATATTTTTCCCGTTTACCATAGCAGGCAATCAACCGCCGAGACTGCCGACGGCGGAGAAAACCGTATCACGCGGCGCTCACCGCTGATGACCGTCGCCGCGCTTTTCTGGCGCTACCATGCAGAGCGTGCGGGTGAGCACGAAGAATCACTGCACGC
>JAKQXK010000526.1 GCA_029561505.1 Spirochaetota bacterium
GTGCAGGGCGAATTCAAATTCATGGGGATATCAACCATGATCGATTACACGTTAACCGGAGGTCTGCAGCAAAATGTCTTTATAATTGGAGCGCAACTCTACAAATTCGAACTATTCGCCGGTTCACGGTTCTAGGCTCCGACAAACTCTGCTCCCATGCAACCCGCTCTCAAGCACATCGAAGAAATCGCCGCGAGCATCGGCATGCCCGACGAAGCACTCACGCTTTACGGCAAATACAAAGCAAAAATCTCACACACACTTTTTGACGCGTCACGCGCCGCGGCCAGCAAGCTGATTCTCGTCACCTCAACGACGCCGAACAAAGCCGGCGTCGGCAAAACTACCACTTCGATTGCGCTGGGACAAGGTCTAAAACGACTCGGCAAGAAAGCCGTCGTTGCGCTGCGCGAACCGTCGCTCGGGCCGGTATTCGGCATGAAGGGCGGCGCAACCGGCGGCGGCATGTCGCAGATACATCCGACGGCTGACATCAATCTGCATTTTAACGGTGACTTTCATGCGATCACGAGCGCGAACAACCTCATCGCCGCGCTCGCCGACAACCACCGCTACTATGACAAGAGCACAGACCCGCTCAAGAAGATCCAGTGGAAGCGAGCGCTCGACATGAACGACCGCGCGCTGCGACAGATTATTACTGGCCTGAATGGCAATGGCGGTGCGCAAGAGAGCGGCTTCGACATTACCGCGGCGTCTGAAATAATGGCGATACTCTGCCTCGCCACCAACCACGATGACCTTGCAAGGCGGATCGATAACGTGCTCGTCGGTTACCGCGTATCGGGCAAACCACTCTATTTTTCTCAATTGGCATCGACAGGTGCAGTCATGGCGCTGCTCAAAGAGGCGTTTGAACCGAACCTGGTGCAATCGAGCGAAGGTGTGCCGGTCTTCGTACACGGTGGGCCATTCGCCAATATCGCGCATGGCTGCAACAGCATCGCTGCGACACGGCTCGCCATGACGTTCGGAGACTACGCCATTACCGAAGCAGGTTTCGGTGCAGATCTCGGCGCTGAAAAATTTCTGAACATCAAATGCCGCAATGCCGGCATCGAACCCGCCGTGACGGTGATTGCTACAACCTCTATTTCGCTGAAACTGCACGGCGGCGCGCCCGAAGCAGACATACGTAAGCCCAACGCGAAGGCGCTGAACCTTGGCCTCAGAAATCTCGAGCGCCACATTGAAAACCTGCGCGGTTTCGGGCAGGCAGTCGTCGTCGGCTTCAACCGCTATGACTTTGATGGCGACGACGAAATTCAGTACGTTCGCGAGTGGTGCGCAGCGCATGGCACGCGGTTCGCGTTGAACGAAGGTTACGCGAAAGGGGGCGCTGGTGCGGTCGGTCTGGCAGAGCAGGTGCTTGCGGCGATTGACGGCAAAGAATCGACGGGGCTGAAATATTCGTATCAACTCGATGAAAGCCCTGAAGAGAAGCTGGGCAAAATTGTCACCCAAGTCTACCGCGGTAAATCGATTTCACTGAGTTCAAAAGCTTCGGCTACGCTCAAAAAAATCGCGGGTTCGCCCGAAGAGAAATATCCCGTGTGCATTGCGAAGACGCAATATTCTTTTTCACAGAACGCCGCTGAAGTGGGTGTCGCCGAAAATTTCAATATTCACTTTGAAGACATTCTCATTAACCGGGGCGCTGAGTTTCTGGTCGCCGTCGCGGGCGACATGCTGCGCATGCCGGGCTTGCCTAAGGTACCGCAGGCGGGCAAGATCAGTTTGGTGAACGGTGAGGTAGAGGGGTTGTTGTAGGGTGGCATTCCGTAGGGGTAGGTTGAAACCTCCCCCTATGAAACCGACCCAAGCCCTGCCAGAAAATACTCCAACGCGGTTTCATTGTAGCTGTCAGAAACGTTCACTTTTCTCAGCCGGTAATACGCCTCAATAATGACACCGCGCAGATATTGCCGCAGGTGCTCGGGGTGTGTGTTCATGTCGGCCATGCAGTATTCGAGGTCGGCGGCGAATTTATCGTCGGCGCTCGCCAGAGGTTCAAGTAACGGCAGATCTTTCTGCAGCAGGTTAAAAAAACGCACCTGACCTTCGGGTAAATATTCTGGCAGGTAGAAGGCGTACGCGTGGCCAAGGTCGTGCAGGGCAAATTCAAACGCGTCGCGGGTCGATGCGACTGGCAGACCGGCGATGGCTGCTGCGAGATCGATGGTGACGATGCGTGCGCCGGTCGCCTGGGTGGCGAGCATTTCTCTCGCACCGGGTGGGGTTGGGCTAAGCCTAAGGGCAGTGCGGCCGCTCAGCCAGTCGCGCAGCGCGTGCCAGACCATTCCGGGCATGCCAAAGGCGTTCAGATTTGTGATCGTGTCCAGGGCTCGTGGGGGTGGTGAATCCTCATTTTTTTGCAGCCACCCGATTTTTGCCGCAAGAGCTTCATGGGTGCGCCGGGGTGTAAGGGCGCGGGTGCGCTCGGCGGTAAAGAGCAGCACGAACCAAAAGGCAAACTCGGCGTCGCTCAGCTGGCTCAGCCCGTGCAGCTCACCGAGGCGCGTCAAGGCTGGTGCAAGCCGCACGGCTTCTTCGGGCAGGTCGTGGTGAGCGATGAGCAGCCTTCGGTATTTGCCTGAAAGTCGCCCTTGAACCAGTGGCATAGCTGCGGCATGGCAAGGGCGAGAGTCAGCTTCTCAAGGTGTTTTGGCCTTATTTTGGTTTTCGCCCTGTCTAAAAACCGCACCTCAACGCTGTGGCCGGGTCGCTGAAAGAAGTTAAAGGGAGTCTGGGTGCGCTGCGCGACCAGATCGACGCGCGCTATACCGAACTCAACCTCAAAGATGTCGAGGCAGAACTCAGCGACCTCAACAAAAAGATGGAAGACCCGCGCCTCTTTGCCGATGACAGCCGCGTCGGCGAAGTACGCGAATTGCAGACGCGTATCGCGGTGCTCGAGCGCAAGATCAGCTCGTGGAAAGCGCTGAAAGCCGAGATCGCCGACGCGCTCGAATATGCCGAAATCGCCGAAATGGAAAATGCCGAGAACATGGCGGCAGAGCTGGAGCAACGTGGCACCGACGCGCGGGCGACGTTTGACCGGCTCGACCTCGAGAGCCTGCTCACAGGCCCCGACGATATGAACAACGCATTCGTCAACATTCACCCTGGCGCCGGCGGCACTGAGTCACAAGACTGGGCCGACATGCTCACGCGCGCCTACATGCGCTATGGCGAAAAAGCCGGGTTTAATGTCGAACTCATCGACTATCAAGAGGGCGAAGAAGCGGGTATCAAGAATGCGACGCTGCTCGTCAGTGGCCCGAATGCATACGGATATCTCAAGGCCGAAAACGGCATTCACCGTTTGGTGCGCATTTCACCGTTCGACTCGAACAAAAGACGGCACACCTCTTTTGCCGCTGTGCACGTTTCGCCCGAAATCTCTGACGACGTTGAAATTGAAATTCTCGATAAAGACCTGCGCATCGACGTCTACCGCGCGAGCGGCGCGGGCGGCCAGCACGTCAACAAGACAGAATCGGCGGTGCGCATGACGCACCTGCCAACGGGTGTCGTCGTTTCGAGCCAGACGCAGCGCAGCCAGATTCAGAACCGGCTCACCTGTATGAAGATGCTCAAGGCGCGCCTCTATGAGATGGCGCGCGCCGAAAAAGAAGCCGAAATAGAATCGCGTTCGGGCGAACGCAAAGATATTTCATGGGGCAACCAGATTCGCAGTTATGTTTTTCATCCTTATAGCATGGTTAAAGACCTGCGCACCGGTGAAGAGACCTCGCAGGTACAGAATGTGATGGATGGCGACTTCGGCCCGTTCATCGACGCGTTCTTGCGCAATAAAAAAAGAAACTAAACCAGGATTCAACATGAAACTAAAGCTTGCGACAATTATCGTGGCGGCAAGTGCGCTCTGCGCCTGCGCCACATCAAAAGCCGTCGATGAAAAAACCGGCCGCGCTGCCAACGCAAAGGCCGACAGCAAGAGCGGCTTCTATTATGACGACATGGCGCGCTATCTGGCTGGCTTCGACCTACCGGGAGACAGCAACCTCAACCAGTACACAACGTCGCCGCAATACGGCGAACACCGCCAGAAGATGGCCCGCTTCTGGGAAAGAGTACGCACACAGAATATCGAACCCGTCACCGAATGGCGCGAATCGACGCTGAACCGTAACCCCAACGGCGTCGTCTGCCGCGATAACCGCCCGGCGGTTATCCGCTGTGTGGTGCCGACATCATCAACCTCTACACCGTCTGCCCCAAGGCGAGCGAATATATCATGATCGCGCTTGAAAAGGCCGGCGACTTACCACACCCCGAGAAAAATTCACCTGCGTACTTTCATGGCCTTGCGACCATGCGCGCCGTTATCAATAACATCGCCGACCGCAATTATTTTTCGTCGGCACACATGAAATCAAACATCATCAAAAACGCAGAGATTCCTGGAATCGCCCCGGTGCTGCTGGCGTTCGCCGCGGGTATCGGCTGGCACATCGTCGACATGGAAAAAGTTTTTCTGTCTCCCGATGGCATTCCGGTGGCGCTCACCGACGAAAATCTTGATTTTAAGCCACGCGGCGTGCGCATCTGGTTTCGCACCGACGACGACCGCCGCCTGCGCTCGCTCACCTACATAGAACAATACCTCGACAGCGAAAGTACACAAGAGACACACCCGCTCTACCGCTACCTGAAACAGAAACGCGGTAGCTTTATGATGCTCAAAGCGGCAGTCTACCTGATGCACAACGACTATTACCGCTCGGTGCGCGAAATGTTCATGCAGGTGCCCGATGTGCTCGTGCAAGATGATTCGGGCTTTCGTTATATCGACATCAAGAACGATTTTGATATCGCAATCTATGGCCATTTCAGAGAACCCGCGATCAAGATGTCAGTGCGGCCCAGAAACCCACAACAACCCGAACTGGCCGCGCTCTACATCGAAAAAAACCCTGTCGAGTTACCTTTCCATTTTGGTTATGGTTCGCTAAGGCGACCCCCGCGCTCGAACCTCATGGTAGCGCACAGGAAAAGGGTCTGACAATGGCGACACTCACCCGCCAGCTCGGCTTTTTGACGGCTGCCTTCACCGTAATTGGCAGCATGATCGGTTCGGGTGTTTTTCGCACGAGCAACGAACTTTTTTTCGACGCACGCCTGACACCAACGACCATATTGATTTTGTGGGCGGCAGGCGGTCTCATCGCGCTTGCCGGTGCGCTGAGTTACGCAGAACTCGCAGCAGCCTACCCCGAAGCGGGCGGTGAATTTGCTTACCTCAACCGCATCTTCGGCAAACTGCCCGCATTTCTGACCGGCTTTATTTCGCTAACGGTGGGTTTTTCAGCGCCGATTGCCTTCACGTCGCTCGTGATCGTCGATCTCGTCGTGCGCGGCTGGTCTCAACTCGAAAACCGGCAGCTGCAGGTTTCTGATTTTCGCCTGCAACTCATCGCCGCGTTTATTCCGGTGGTGCTGGCACTCTTTCACATCGCGC
>JAKQXK010000557.1 GCA_029561505.1 Spirochaetota bacterium
TGGTGAATATGGCATTGCTCCCGAGAAACACACTTGCAGCACCTTGACCGGCACCCGCACCCGCATTTCTGTTATAGGCCCCGCCGATGAGATCGGCAAAGCCGTCGCCATTTATATCTTTAATGCCGAAAGATACACCAAAGCCATCGCCGTTGGTTATGCCGGTAATCTGCCGCGTGATTGCGCCTGCATTGGCAGAGGTGAAGCCACCCGCGCTTCCGGGAAGGGAATAGATTTTGCCGGGCAGCGCCGCTGGCAGGTATGCCGAAAAGAACAAATCGGCAAAACCATCGCCGTTCGCGTCTGTCATGAACGCTCTGCGCCCAAAATTCGAAGCAGCGAACTCACCTGAAATATTTAAGTGCGTCGAGCTATTCGCTGTGAAGCTACCGATGCCACTCGCACCACCAGAAAACACATAAACTTTGCCCTGAGTTGCGAGACCTGCATTATGATCGCGGGCCTGCACTGCGAGATCAACATAGCCATCGTTATTGAAATCTCCCGGAAAAACTCCGTCGCCGAAACGGTCGGCAGCGTTCTCGCCGAGAATCGTCGCAGCCGCCGTCGTGTTGAACCCCGTGGCCGTACCATGAAAGATATAGACTGTGCCGTTAGCGCTGGTCGGCGCACCGACAAGAATGTCTGCGAGGCCATCGTTATTGACATCGATCACTGCGAGCGAAGAACCGAGTCGTTCTGACCCGATGCCGGTTTTGGTGTTGGCCACCGTCAACAGCAGGCCCGATGCAGAACCCAAATAGGCATAGATTTCTCCGGTTGGGCCGGGCCGCTCGCGGGCACCGACAACAACATCTTGATATCCGTCGCCATTAAGGTCGCCGATCGCGACCGCACCGCCATAATAGTCGCCTGTAGCGAGGCCGACATATTGCGGTGCTGCAAGCGCAGCCTGACTTAAAATGCCACTATTGCTTCCCAAAAAAATCCACATCGCGCCGCTATACGCGCCCGCTGCATATTGCTCGCCGCCCACTGCCAGATCAGCGTAGCCGTCGCCATTGATGTCACCCAGCGCAAGCGCGGTACCGAAAGCGCGCTGTGTACCACCACCGGTGATAATTGTCGCTGCAGCTGAGCTGCCGGTGGCGTACTGAGGTGCCGCTGCACCATAATATATGTACACAGAGCCAGTGCTCGAATTGCGTGCCGTCGCTGCAATGGCGAAGTCGGCATAGCCATCGCCATTGATGTCGTGGTTTTCACGGCGAAGCAGTTCGCCCGACTGGGTAGCGACCACCGAGCCTTCAGAGTCGACGGCGCGCGCACTGAAGGTATACCTCTTGCCGATCTTAAGGTTTGCAGAAAACGGAATCTCATAGCGCCACGGTGCTGTACCCGAGGCAGGTAACCAGGCACCACCGGCAACAGACACTTCAACCCGGTCAACCGACCCAGTCGAATTGCCGATAAGCGTGTTGCTCCATAATTCTCCTGTGCTGCGCCCGCCAAGCGCAGCGATCGATACCGAACCGATCTCCCAGAATTTGCCCCATGACTTGCACGAAAGCCCTGCGATAGCAAGCCAAAGGCAGAAAATGCGGCAGAGATATTTTGCGGCCCTGCCAGTCATCGCCCCACCCTGCTCGAATACATATTCACGGCTTTTCCGCCACGCGGCCGAGAGCGTTGGCCGAAGCTGCGACGTAAAGCCTGATGTCAGGGTGAGTGGGACAAGTTCTGGAAATGCATGCCGTATGCAGGTATGTGCCTGCCGTCAAACCGGTCTTACGCATCAGGGTCATTTCGCGTGCACGATTCTTTGACGCGCGAGATCAATCTATGCGTAACTTGCCGATGGTAATCATCTCACCGAACGAATGCACCAGGGTCGGGTAGACATACCTGGCTTCACGTTCGGTTCCCTGGTACAGAATCACAACCACCCGGGCCATTGTCGGGTTGCCCCGCCCAGATTCATAGTAGTTGATCTTTATGGTATATTCGCCTGGCACGGCATTCGTCAGCGTGAATATCTGGGGGCCATACCCATAGATATCATAACCGGTCAGAACTCCGCCGATTTTCGAATGCGGATGGTTCCAGAGCACGGTTTCGCCCATTGGGTCCGTAATGTGCAGGTCGATATAGGTTTGGTCGGTATCCCAATTGCAGACAAGCTGCAAGTCGATACGCTGGTTTTCGGTCATCAATTTCAGCGCCTTACTATCCGAACCGAATTCGTTAACTACCCGAATCTGCAGATAGTTGGTATTGCCGCCCAGCAGCACATCAGTTTGAAATTTGCCTTCGACAACGGGAATAAGGCGGTCATATGAATTGACGGTGAGCAGAGCTTCATGAATATTCTGGCCGTTCAGCACGCGGCCCCGAAGCTTAACAATCTTGAGGCCCGTCCATCCGCTCGCAGGCTCATCGATGACGACACGCGGTGCCAGATCTTGGGGCGCGCTCTCGGCTTTTTTAGCGGGCTGCACCTCGGTATTCGCAACCAGTATCACCAGAAACGACAGCAACCGCAAACGAGCGCCCATGCGCCGTTACCTGAGGCAACAGGCTGTCCCGTCAAGTTCATTGGCGGCCCTGGCGCCAATGTCGCTTACTGCAGTGCTCACCACTATTGCCGGCTAAAACCCAAATCCTACGAGGCGCGAGCCTCAGAATACAATACCAGCTTCACAGATTGACGCGAAGTGATGCCGACTCGTGATGAACACGAGAAGCTTTTTCTCAGCCAGATTATGACGCAACCCATTCAAATTATTTCAGGCAACCTGCTCGACGAGCTGACGGTACGCGCCCGGGCATCTTCACGCCAGCGCACGAACCACAACTTTCACCAAACTTTCGAAGAAAACCCCAACCGTTTTCTGAACGTTATGGTTCGCGGCACGTATGTCACTCCTCATCGCCACACGACACCGCCCAAGAGCGAAAGTTTCGTGGTACTGCGCGGGCAGCTGCTGTTTATTACTTTTGATGACAAAGGGGGATTTCAAAGCGTCACGCGCCTGAGCCCTGACGAAAATCCCGGCATCGACATCGCCGCCGGTATCTGGCATAGCATCATCGTCGAAAGTGAAACCGCAATCTGCTTTGAGGTGAAGCCCGGCCCGTATGCGCCGGCGAGCGATAAAGATTTTGCTCCGTGGGCGCCGCGAGAGGGCGAGGCCGGGTGCGAGGCGTATACAGAAGAAGTCTACGCGAGAGCGCTGAAGCATATAACCTCGAACTCGCCTACAGCGTAGCTGCGGGGGTACGTTAGCCGTCGCGAAAGTTCTTTTCGCGGCAGCACCGCCAGTTTCGGGTGGTTCACCGATCTATGTTAACTTACCGAAAATATCCTGTGGCGGTTGCCCTTAGAATCGCTTTATTTTTTTTCTTTGCCACCACCACCTCGGCCTTCGCCGCCTGGGACAGCTATCTGGGTGCGGGCGCATCTATCAGCCACTGGCAGATGGGGCTCGCCTCGGGCAAGACGACGCAGCTCTTCGGTCTTGGCTTGCAATCCAACAAGCCTGATCCGCTGCTCTACATGGCAGGTATTTCAGCAAGTCTCGTCTATAACAAAACCTGGGCAATCACCTATCAGGGTGAAGTCGGCACTGCCGGGCCGAACATTTCTCTGAGCTCCGTCAGCTACGATTTTTCCGTCCCCCGCACCAGTACCCTTTCGGCAGAGGCGCAGGTATTGCGCACTGACCAGAGCGTAGCCCTCAGCCGTTCATTGGGAACCAGTGGTTTTAGCGTCTATGCAGGCTTTAAGGTTCAGGCATTTGGTTACCGCCAGAATAGCGGCCGGTACACCGAGGTCGAAATGGGCAGCGGCGATCTGAAAGCTGAAGGCCCATTCTCCATCGAGCAAAATATTATCAACTATGGGCCCGCCGTTGGTGCGACCTACAGCTTTCGAATTTTTCGCAGAGCTTTTGGCGCACTACAGGCCGGCTTCATCTATTTTCCGGGAAAATACACGGCAGATATGAAATTCACTCCCTCGGCGTTTCTCACGATGAACAACACAGCCAATGAAGATTTCTACGGTATCGGAGCCACGAGTCTTGCCTCGGTCATTTTTCCTCTTTCTGATGGCATTTTGCTACAGTTGGCAATTCGCGGGCAATATTACTACGCCCGTACACGTTCAGGCAGCGCCGAGGTGAAGACCACGACGCAGACGCAGCAAACGGCCTCAACGACAATGGATAAGGTGCAAGATATTCTAATCGGAACTCAGGCGGCGGTGATATGCAAAATTTTCTGAAATCGATTCGCGGAGCATTTGTCGCCGGTTGCCTCATCGCATGCAGCTCAGGTACAAGGCGCGATGCGCCAGAAAACACGCTGGTGCGCGTGGCCATCGTCAAACTCGTCAACGTTTCCGGCGCGCCACTCTATGAATACCTCAGCGACTCGCTGACCGAAGCGACGCGCACCTCGATGCAGCGCAAATTTCATTTTTACGATCTGCCGCCTGCAGACACAGAGAAACTTTTTGCCCACCTGAGCGCCCACGGTGGCACAATTGATTCAGGCGAACTGCGGGCGCATGCACTCACCATCGACGCCGATCTGGTGATCTACGGCAGGTATACAACGAGTGCGGCAAAGAAAGGCGATAACGCTGAAATTGAGTTCAGCGTTTTCCGCACCGACAAGGCCGTCGAAATCTGCCGAGGAAACCGCAAAGCCGTTATCTCGGGCGGCATTTTTAAAGAGATCGACCTTATCGCCGCGAAGGTTGTGTCAGAAATAACCGCCTACCGCGAGCAACAACTAACCGAACGGGGCGAAATCGAGAGAAAAAGCACCCCCGACGAAAAAGTCGAACTGACCCGTGAAAGTATCAACATCTATCCGTTCATTCCACCGGTATTTTAGACTCGAACGGTGCACTTCATTGACAGCCCTGTGCCAACTACGGGGTTGAACTATGCGTGCCAACTTTCTGCTCTTGTTGTGTTTGATGGTGAGCCTTTCGGCCCTGCCTCTATCTGCAGCAGCCGAAAAAGTCTTCTACGCCGAAGCCGGCACCATGAACGGCCTTGGCCTCACTGCCGGGTTCGGCCTGCACAAGATTACCCCCAAGGTGCCGCTGGGTTTCGATTTTTTTCTCGGTTACGTTTTTCAGTCAGACCCCGGCAATGCGATCGAAGCGCGCAAGATCTTTATCAATGACGCGACTGGCGGCAACAACAACATCGTCGAATCAGGGGCTGCGTTTTTCTTTGGGGTCGATATGCTCTACCCGATTGTGCGCCAATCCGTTTTTGAGCTCAATCTCGCGGGTGGGCCCAGGTACTCAACTTATGCGGCGTTCTTTGATTATCAGGGCGGCAACGAAGCCTTCAAAGTCTATTCAAATGCCTGGGGGGTTGGTATAGGCCTCAAGGCATTCATCAACATCTCAGAACATTTTCGCATCGGGCTCGATACACAGCTCGAATATTTTTTTAACACGCAGCTCAAAGGCCATGGCTTTTTCTACAACAAGAGCGGCACCGACGACAACCCGCGCAATGCATACCGGTACGCAGACGCCGATGCCGCGGTTGACCAGCCTCTGCTCTACCCGCGCATTCAGTTGATTCTCGCGTACAGGCTCTAAACCAGAGTGAGCGCGTGCAGCACTGTTGCCGTTAGAGTTCGAAACTAGCCTTTTTCGATGACAAACACTTTAAACAGACAACTCGGCTCGTCTATGGGGCTGCCAATGTGCTCGGCGTGAATAATCACCTTGTCTTTGCTGCCCAGGGTTTCGCCAGTTGCGGTATGAATCTTGAGGTCGCCTTCCTCGTAGGTTTTGGCAAGCTTATCGATACCATTCTTGCCGCCGTGCGTGCGCACGCTCACGGTTATGGATTTCCCTTTGCGATCAGGCGTCTCATGCAGGTCGAGATTGAGCGTATCGTTCTGCAGCAACATGCCCGATGCGCTCAAATAACCGGGAAAGGCAATACGCTCACCCTCATACAATCCCTTTACTTCTTTGGCCCAATACTTGCCGCCACACGCTTCGGCGAAAGCAACAGATTTTCCCTTAGGTTCTTCTTTGCACTGAGACAAAGTGAGTGTTACGAGCAGGCAGAGTAATTTTTTCATGCGGCCAATCTGCATTTGTGCTTCAATTCTGCTACTCTTAGCGCGGTTTTGTGACTTGAGAAAATATTTTCGCCTTGGCTTCTTCGGGCGACGCGACGAAAAATATATTGCCTCGGCTGTTGCTTTCATAGATAAAATCTCTGACGCTTTGGCTACCGATCTCAGAAAAATCGCCCACTACCGCAATTCGTCTGCGGTAGTTTACAAGCTTTTGCGCAACCTCACCCGCGATGCCAGTCGAAAGATCAAAAAATTCAGGCGCGATATTTCTTTGGTGCAGAATCAGATTGTCTGCATCGTAAGCATAGATGAGACCCAGAACATCAGAGCCATTCGCAATCAATATCTCATGCGAATCAATTTCAGCAACCGCGGTATTCAGCATAACGAGTAAACGCTGGCAAATCAAAACATCAGCGAAATGTTGGCATAAACGCGCGAAATTCTCTCGAAGGTATCAAGAGAACTTTTGACCCGGCCCACCCCTCGCTCGACTGCGGCCAGGTCGGTTGCCGTGCTATTCGAAGGCCGCTTGAAACTCTCTTTATATGAGATCGGCATTTCAACGCCACCCTCGAACATGAGATTCTTGTATTTTACCCCGAGATGAATGGAATAGCTGTTCTGCGTCAGCTCACCGTATACACGGTTGCCACCATACGAACTTGCGCCACGTTCATAGTCATCATCCATAACCATGCCGGCGCGCCAGATATAGCTTGTGCCTGCAAAAAGACGCGAATCACCAAAGTTGATTAAATTGGCATTGAGGTATGCGCTCGTCTGA
>JAKQXK010000583.1 GCA_029561505.1 Spirochaetota bacterium
TTCATCTTGCCGGCCTCGTCGCTGAAGATGCGCAGCGCCGCAGTTTTTTTGGCAAGCGCCGACGCTCGGGTTTCGTTATCATCATGCCCGACGCCGAGCAGCACCAAAAGACCCGGGCCAATTTCTGCAACGCGCTCGCCGGCAATATCGACGGCGGCAGAGCGCACTCTCTGCAATAGGGCAACCATCAGGGTTTCTGTCTCGCTGCGTTGTGGTTACCGGTCTGCGAAACTATCGCTTTCGCTGCTTGATTATTTTTCTAACCAAAGCTTTGTCTGAGAAGACTTTGCACAAGTGGTGGGAGTTTTCCCCGAAAGTGTCGGCTATGTTTTCTGCTTTGTGCTTTTTTGCGTTGCGCAGCCAGGCATAGTTCAGAACCAGTAATTCACTTTCTAACTTGTACTGTGATTTTTCTTCGCTCTCGATTGTGCCGCATTTTGGCATTTGAAATCTTAGCAACACTTCGCCTGTGATATAGAGTGCCCTTTCATCGGCGAGGCCCCTCATGTGGCAAGGGCGAGTTTCGCTCTTTGTCACGCGAATCATTTCGTATGCGGGCTTTTGGCAATGATAGCACTCGCGATAAATGATCGTATTTTCGGGCATGTGCTCGGCAATTTGTTCAACTGCACCTTCGACAAGGCACTCTTGTGGGTCTGCCATGAGCGGTGGCACGAGAATCAGAAGTGCGAAAGCGAGCGTTCGTATCATCAACCATGGTCAGAAGCGAAGACGCGCGATAAAGAATTCCAGGTGCCACTGTCAACAATGGTATACGCAGTTTTTTAGGCGAGCGACCTGTAGTGCAGTAGCTTTGCGGTGTGCTGGAATCAAAGAGTTATGTGGCTATCGACTCCGCGCGGGAGCTCTCGCCTCAGCCACCTTCGCGCTGGGGGCTATGGCGCGAAGCATCTGTCGCATTCGAATTTGCGCAGCTCGCTCTGCGCTACCCGTCGCTCACCCGGGTCAAGCAGTCATTCAAGCACCCCGTTATTCTTTTTCCGGGTTTTGGCACCGACGAAGTTGCCATGGCGGTCTTGCACCATTATCTGAAAACCATTGGCGCTGAAGTGCACCATTGGGGCCTCGGGCGAAACCACGGTTACGTACCCGATCTGCTCGGGCAGGCCATTCAGCGGCTCAAAGAATTTACCACCGACGGCAGGCAGGTGCATCTCGTCGGCTGGAGCCTCGGTGGTTATATTGCGCGTGAAGTGGCGCGCGAATTATCTGAGCAGGTTGCGCGCGTGGTGACAATGGGCTCGCCAGTAGTGGGAGGTCCAAAATTCACGGCGGTTGGCAAACTGTACGAAAGCTGGGGCTTTGATCTCGATGCCATGGCGCGTGATGTTGAAATGCGCGCGGCTGTTACGATAGCCAATGAAATTCTTGCAATCTACTCGAAGGCCGATGCCGTCGTTGACTGGCAGGCCTGCATCGACCAACGTTCGCCACGGGTAACGCACGCTGAGGTTCAGGGTTCGCATCTGGGTCTCGTGGTGAATGCGAAAGCTTTTGAACTGGTGCGCGATTTTCTAAGCGGCACCTGAAATATGAGATTGCCAGGCGCCTGACCGCAGAGAGATTTATGACTATACAACACTTTCAGAAAAAATCTACAATCGCCGCGAGCGCGGCCCGTGTTTTTGCTTTTCACGAAGCACCTGACGCCTTCGCGCGCCTGCAACCTCCGTGGCAAACAAGCGAGATCATTCAACCCCCAACCTCGCTCGCTGTGGGCACGCGTGTCGTTTTGCGAACCAAGATCGGGCCGCTGTGGCAAACGATAGAGGCCGAGCATGTGGAGTATGAAGCGGGGCACATGTTTGCCGACCGCATGATCAAAGGCCCGTTTCGTTACTGGTTGCACCGGCACATAGTCGAGCCGGTTTCAGCAAATGAATGCATCCTCATTGATGACATTGACTATGCCCTGCCGCTCGGGCCCTTGGGTGCTTTTTTCGGCGGATGGTTTGCGCGGCGTGAGCTGCAGCGGCTGTTTGAATATCGTCACGAAGCCACGCGCGCTGCCTGCCGGTAGCGGCTCAGATAATCGCGAAAGCGATGCATGACGAATTCATGCAATGGCGCCTGTGAGTTGGCGTAGATAAACCAGGGCAGCGCGGGCTCAAAATCGTGAATCGCCGCGAGGGCTTCGTTCGAGTTGGGCA
>JAKQXK010000590.1 GCA_029561505.1 Spirochaetota bacterium
CACCGCAAGTGACGGTTCTTTTTTTCTGCCCGCGCGGCCGAACTGCTGGTAGAGCGAGCTCATGCGCCCCGGGTAACCAATAGATATGACGGCGTTTAATCCCCCTATGTCGATGCCCAGTTCGAGCGCATTCGTCGAGACGACACCGAGCGTCGTGCCTTCGCGCAGCGAACGTTCTACCTGGCGGCGCTCGAGCGGCAGAAAGCCACCCCTGTACCCACGCACCTTGCGCGCGAGACTTTCGGGCAACCGCGAGCGCAAGAATTCGGTCAGAATTTCGACGCGGTTGCGCGAACGCGCAAAAAAAATCGTCGGTATGTTATTACGAATAAGCCCTGAACCGATTCTCGCCGCAGCCTTATAGGGCGACTCGGCGATTTGTAATTTTTCATAAAAAGGCGGATCGTAAAAGAGAAAGTATTTTTTACCCTCGGGCGCGCCTGATTCTGTGATCGCGTTAAACTCACGGCCCGACAACTGGTTGGCCAGTTCAGCGGGGTTTGCAATGGTCGCTGAGCAGAATATGTACCTCGGTTTCGCGTTATAGTGGTCGAGCAGCCTGTTGAGCCTTCTTAGCACATTCGCCACGTGCGAACCAAAGACGCCAATATAGGTATGCATTTCGTCGATGACAATCGTCTCGAGATTCTCAAAGAATGACTTCCAGATCGTGTGGTGCGGCATGATGCCTGAATGCAGCATGTCGGGGTTAGTGAGAATAAAATCACCCGCCTTTCTGACGGCGCGCCGCTCTTCTTCGGGTGTGTCGCCGTCAAACGTGTTCACGTTCCACGACATGCCGAGCGCATCGGCGTAACCCCGGTAGGCAGCAAGCTGGTCTTGCGCGAGCGCCTTCGTCGGAAACATAAACAGGTGCTTGCCCTTGGGGTTTTTCAGTTTCGAATGCAGAATCGGCAGAAGGTAACACAGCGTTTTGCCCGAAGCTGTCGGCGTAGTGACGACAAAGTCTTGCTGCGCGAGGTAGAGCTCAACGGCCTGCTGCTGGTGCGAATAGAGTTTATCAATCCCCCTTTCTTTTAAGACGCGGCGAAGCTCGGGGCCGAGTGCCTTGGGTATGTCTGCAAATTTTGCGACTTTCTCAGGCCGCTCAATCAGCGCGCGAATATTTGCCGACTCGCTGCTGCGCAGCGAGTCAAGGTATTGCTCAAGATTCATAGTTCTTTGAAATCATATGCAATATGAAACAGTGCTCGACCTGGCACAACCTGTGGATGCAGGTGCATGCCCAACACAAACCCTGTCTGCTCAGAGAATATCTCGGCTCGTTGTTCACCGAATAAATCTGTTATGAAGCCCAACGGTTGCCCCGCCGCTACTCTGTCGCCTGGCGCTACCTGGGGCATAAATAACCCCGCATGCGTTGCGCGCTGCCACACGGCCTTGCGGTAATAGCCAGTCGGGTGGTCGGGCATGCCCACTTCTGTCTTGAGTCGGGCGGTTACCTCGTCGAGCAGGCTGCGGTCAATCGTCTCGAGTGAAACGAGAATCTGCAACAGCAGCCTC
>JAKQXK010000602.1 GCA_029561505.1 Spirochaetota bacterium
CCTACGACGCGATGAAAGAACTGCTGACGCTTGGCATCTATCGTTATGACCCGGTATATCTGAAGACTTTTCTCGACTCGCACGCGATTTATCCGCTTGGGTCGATTGTTGAACTATCAGACGGATCAACGGGAATGGTCGTCTATGCCGTAAAAGGCAAGCCCATGCGCCCGGTAGTGTGGATTCTGCGCGACGCGAAAAACAACCGGCCAGCTAAGGCCGAATTTGCGCACCTGCTCTATGCCGCCGACAAATTTATTTCAAAGGCAAAATACCCTGAAGACGCCGATCTGAATCTCGATATGGAATACGAGCAGCTGATGAAGCAGCTCGCATAACCGTTATTTGCCTTTTTTCGGTTTTGATTCTTTTGCAGCCTTTTCGGCCTTTGCCTTCACCATACCGAGCTCGCTGAAATTCATCAGAACTTTGTCGGCGAGGCCATATTCAACGGCTCCCTTGCCATCGAGGTAATAGTCGCGATCGGTATCTTTCTCGATACGCGCGATAGGCTGGCCTGTTGTTTCAGCAAGAATACGGTTCAGCTCAGCGCGAGTTTTCTTAATCTCTTCTGCGTGAATTTTGATGTCGATCGCAGGCGCGATAATCTGACCACTGATGAGCGGCTGGTGGATCATGACTTTTGCGTGCTCAAAAGCATAACGATGCCCCTTTTCGCCGGCGGTGAGCAGAATGGCGCCCATCGACGCCGCCATGCCCATGGTTATCGTGTAGACGGGCGATGAAATCATGTTCATAACATCGTAAATCGCCATACCCGACGAGATCACCCCGCCTGGTGAATTGATGAAGAAGTAGATGGGTTTGCCCGGGTCAGTCGATTCAAGAAACATCATGCGCTCAACGAGCATCTCTGCTGTTTTATCGGTTACGGCACCCCAGAGAAAAATCTGGCGTTTTTCGAGAAAACCTTCTGCGAGACGCTCACGCAGGGGCGCCGGTCGCTCTTCTTTTTTCTTTTCGCCGTCTTCTTCGTCAAAACGAATTTCAAAGGGGTTGCTTTGCATGCCATCAATATACGATTTCCCCTACAGGGCGGACAGAATTTTCTATCAGGCTGCAAAAAAAGCAACCTGCTGACATTTCTTGCCGCCGGTTATATCTTCTGCATCAAAATCGCGTCGTCGCCGTTTGCATAATAGCGTTTGCGGCGCGCAATTTCTTTGAAACCGAGGCGGGCGTAAAAAGCCAGCGCACCCGTATTGTTCGCTGCCACATCGATCAGACAGCGGGCGTTTCGCATGAGCAAAGTGGCTGCGAGGTCTGACGCAGAGTTCAGTAATTGTTTCGCTACGCCAAAGCGGCGATGCTCGGGTAACACGCCAATCTTGCGGATCTCACAATCATCGCCTGCAATCGCCGCCGAACAAAACCCGACGGCTTTTTCAGCGGCGAGAGCAACCCAGATGGCAACCGAAGCCTCACCGAACTCAGAATTCCACTGCTGCTCGTTGTATGCTTCTGCGCCAAAAACAGCTAAGTCGAGCTGCCTGACAAGCTGCAGATCTGCGGGCGTTGCAACCCGAATTATTTCATGATTCAATAGCCAGTCTGCAGCGCATCGACTATTGCTTTCTGTTCTTTAAGCCCCATGTCGCTGCAACGGCGCATGATGCGAATTGCTGCGATTTTGCGCCCGCGCTTTGCCAATGCGGTAATCTCTTTCTTCTCTTGAGTGGTGAGATCAAGCCCTGAAAGCGAGGGCCGCTCTGTATTGTACGCGGCAGTTTTGCACGGCTTCTTATCTGCCGTCTCGGTATCTTGAGCCGTAAGGCCCGTGGCGATCAGACAAATCGCAATGATGCCCATTTTCATTAGATGAATTTCCTTAGAATGAAGTTAGTGAACTGCAAAGCAGCGGCGCTGACCATCAGCGTGCGTGCTGACTTGATGGTGAGGCGATCGGTCAGCTTGTCTGCCACCCAGAAGATGATCACGTTAAAGATGAAACCGACGAGAAGGCTGAAGAGGCCGAGCGAAATGAAATTAAGAACTTTTTTCAGAATTCCGAGGGTTAAAAGGTTCATGACTGAAGCTGTGCCACCGAGCAGAAAGCCGACTACGACATTGACACCCACTAAAATCAGCGCCGCTACGGGAATCGCGCCAACTTCAATATGAAAATCTGGCATGGCTTTATTAAGCGCATACAGCAGCACACAAAATACGGCAAACATCAATAAAAGTTGAATTAACATGCGCTACGCCTGTAGCCGTCTCTGAAATGACAATCGATTTTAGCTTTGGCCAGGTTGAACCCACGCGGCTAAAACCCGCAGTATTCTGAAAAAATAAACTGCGGGCAGACAGCTAGAAAAGGGGTGTGAACCCGTGATCGGTCTTGCTGGTCAGAATTTCAAACGCCGTGCGGTTGCGTGTGCTGAGCTTCGCGGTCAGCCCTATGCGGCTCTTTTCAGTGAAGGTCAGCTCACAAGAGGCAACTTTAGTGTTCAGGCAGGTCTTGACGTCGCCAGGTGGGTTATAATAATTCAAAGCGACAAAGTCTTGCCTGTCGGCAAAAATGCGCCCTTCAATTTTGAGATCCGCATTTTCACCCGAAAAAGACCAGTCGAAGTATTGCACCTTGGCTTTGTTACGAATTGCCTGCCAATAGGTGTTGAGCACAAAATCGTTTCCCTTGTGGCGCAGCGTAATCGGCGTGAGATACGGCGTCATCAACGGGCCGAATTTAAGTTTAGCTGATGCAACCTCGAGAAACGAATCGGGTTCGCCATCGAAGCCGGCGACCTGCCCCCAGGCATATTCATCGGTGTGTCGCGAACCCCAGTTGTGGTTCTGGCTGCCCTGCCAGGCATTGATGCTGTGCTTTTTGCCGTTCACGACGAACGTACCGCTGAAATTCACGAACGGCTGCGCAATCAACAATTTCGCTCGCGGCAGGGGTGCATCGTAAGCGGTCAGCGGCATCGGGAAAATGGGTTGGTTGTTCTTCGCTGCGGCGATCGGCTCAAGAGAGAGGTTCCATTCGATCTGGTTGTCACCGCGGTTTGCGGCCGCCCCCTTGAGGGTTGTGCTGTTCAGCGTCGCGCCGTCAAAGTCGAGTTCAAAATTGCTGTTAGAATACCGGGCACGCGCGAGCGGAAATTCAGATTTTGCCGCAACGGGTTTTTGCCCCTTTTCAAACCAGATAGCCCAGAGCTCGCCCATGGGTTCTTTGGTGCCGGCACCTTTTTCACCCTGATAAATGGTGTACCGAATCCAGAAAGCGGCGCCGCTCGCCGCGTCGTTTGCCCGCATGAAATAACTTTCGTAATGCCCGCCAGTTTTTTCACCGCGAAAACGGGTGAAGTTGGCAGCAGCGCGCGCTTTTTCTAGTTGTACCTGCATGCACTCATTCTTGTGGCCGCAGACAGAGCGTCGACAATTTTTATGACACCTGTGTCATTAATTGGCACTTACCGCGGTTTCGTGAAAGTTGCTACTCACCACCATGCAAAGCCGGAATAAAACCGTGCCGGTAAGCAAAATAAAGAATCTCTTCGAGCTGCCATGTCAGGCTTAGCCCGCGCTGCTGCAGTCTTTTCATGCCACGAAACGTCTTGATCGTGAGGGTTGTGCGCATTCCCTGAAGCTTCTCGCCGCGTGGCCTTTGCTGGGCCGCACGTGCGAGGCGATGCCCATGCGGGCTGGTGAAATATGCGGGCGCTACCGCAAAATCACGGTAACGCTCATGCTGCACTTTGTCAAAAAAACGTTCTGCCACAAACTCGAGCGAGCGCACGCTCGGTAAATGTGCGAGTGCGCGGCGTGCGGGCGCCGAAAGCGCGAAGGTCATTTCAATCGTTGCCATTGTAGCTCCTCACAGGCTTCGCAAAAACACTTTAAGAGCGAAAAGCGTCGTCGCTTTGAAGCCATGCGGCTTGCCTGCTTTTGGCTTTTGGGGTTGCTCTTGCCTGCTATAGATTAAATACCACAAAAGGGCATTTTTTTCTCAGCCTTTGCGAAAAAAAACGCATTTTCTGAAAAAAATTACGCGCGCCTAAGAAAGCACGCGCCTTTTTCGCAACCTTTGGCGCAGGTACCACACGGGCAGCAGCAGTAAAAGCATCAGCCAGGTCGATGGCTCTGACATACGGGCCCGCTCGCCGGTATCGAGTTCGTTCTTGGCCGAAAGCATCTTCTTATGCAATTCGCTGAGCTTGAGCCGCTGCGCCTCTGTTTCGAGTACGATCGAACCCGTCGCCGGGTTCAGAGTGCCGGTCTGCAGCGCGGCCAATACAGCCCGCTGCCGGTGGGCAAAGTTACCCAAGACAAAATCGTGGTGGTACTCTGCGCCGTCGATGAGGTTCATTTTTTCACCTTGCGCTTTGCCCGGTACGAGACGGGCAGATGCAGAAAAATGCCGATCACCGAACCGGCGCACCGGCAGCCGCAATCGCGGTTTTTCAGACCTTACTCGCCCGGTAAAATCGACCGTTTTTATCGCGCCTGGTGCAGCGTGCACCCATGCATCGGTATCACCATAGTATGGCAGAAGATAAGAAAGTTCGTTCCAGTCTGCGTAGGGTGTCTGCGGCGAAAGCACCACAAACACAGGAAAATCTGACTTCGTTGCCTGCTCGTAAACGAGTGCACGCAGCGCCAGCTCAAAGAAAAATCCGTTGCCTTCACTGGGACAGCGAATTTCTGACAGCGATGGCAACGCTTGAGTGGTGATGCCCGCGTTGACATAACTCACGCGAGCCCCTTCGCTACCGAGCGCGAGGTATTCAGCCGCAAGTTTCGCATCTTGCGAATAGGTGGCGCCAGCTGCCGCACTGCAATCGGCGATAAAATGCAGGTAAGGTTTGCGCGCTACCAGCTCTTGAGGCGCAGCAGCGGGTAACAATGAATAGCCACCCGAATTCGAAGTGATCGTGTTTTTTTGCGACGAAGCATTGAGCTGCACAACCTCACGACCGATTCTGAGCGTTGCAGT
>JAKQXK010000604.1 GCA_029561505.1 Spirochaetota bacterium
ATGATCGGCACCTCGATGCCGCGTAACAGCCCGACAGTGGTCAGCGCATAGAGCACGCTGCCGCAGACAAAAGCCATTAAACATGAAGCGAGCGAGCCCTTCTTGAGGGTGTCGTTCATCTGCACGTTCACGAGCGCATCAATGTTCTGTTGTTCTGGGTGGCGCATCGGCAGCAGACAATATCGTATGCCGGCGGGTGAAAACAAAAAAAAGACCCCGCATGGCTTTGCGGGGTCTTGTCTTACACTTGGCAACGCCCGGTTTAGACCGGGTCAGAAGACCTTTCCGTGTCTTACGGTTTTCGCGAAGGCGTGCACCTCGTGTGCAGCGAAAACCTCAGACCTCGTGTCTTACGGAGAAGGTTTCGTCGCGATGATTTCGTCGCGGTTTACCAGTTCAAGAATATGCTCGTATTCAGGAGAATCTTTCTTGTACTTGAGTTCGGTGGCGCGCAGCAGGTGCTTGTTTTTGTTCTTCTTAAAGAAGATGCGCTCTGCTTCTGTACCTTTGTTGTATTTCTCTGCAACGGCTTCTTTGAAACCATAACCCGATGCAAGATATTTGTGCGGAGAAATTTCTGTTTCAAATGCGGGGTCGATTTTCAGATAGCGCTCGAGCAGGTCAATAGTCTGCGGCAGGTTGCCGAGGTCATACTGAGCGATGATCCAGTCGCGATAGACTGCAGCTGTAAGGTCTTTCATCTGCTGCTTTTCACGGAAAGAACGGTTTTGAATTTCATCGAGGTGGTTAATCGCACGGGTGAAGTACGTTACCGCCTTCATTTTTGCGCGGCCTTTTTTCTCGAGCAGAATGCGCTCTTCACGCATTTTGCGGTCAATAGTCTGCCAATACCATTTTTCGTTCAGGTATTTTGCGTCAGCCCACTCTTCTTTGTTGCGCTGAACTTCTTCGCGCATTTTGTCCAGTATTGAACGACCTGTCTGGTAGTTCGAAAGCGCGAGACGAAATTTGTTGTTCGCGAAGTCATCGCCGAGTTTATAAAGTTCATCAAAAGACGCAACATAGGGGCGGTAATCAGGATTATACCACTTTGCCTCTTTTTCGTCTGCTGGGGTGTCTTTTTTCTCATCTTTTTTAGCGTCTGCCGCTGGCTTTGCCGCCGCTGGCTGCGCATACAGAGCTGCCGATGCTGCGAATACTGTAAGCAGCGCAACTGCTGATAATAGCTTTTTCATATCATTCTCCTTCCGTTGCCTTATGTCTGGCCCCAAAAACAACCAAAGGCAATCTATTGCCGCCGGCCTGTTCAGAGCTTACTATATTCTATGTCGGCGTTCGAAACGTAAATCTTAAATCGAAATCATGATTCTCGGCGACTCAGGTCGAACTGGTGTTATGTCACTTCGAGCCGGTCGTGAGCAATTCTTCGAGCAGGCGCAATAGATCTGTTTCGGTGACGAGCCCCTGCAATAAGCCTGCAGCATCACAGACGGGAAGACATCCGACTTTGTGTTTTACCATAATTTTCACCACGGTGCGAACCGAATCATCGGTTTCAACTGTCATCGGCTCACGCGTCATCACTTTCTCGACCGTCAGCTGGCGATCACCGACGACCGACTTTTTTCCGTCTTCTTCGTTGATAAAGACCA
>JAKQXK010000605.1 GCA_029561505.1 Spirochaetota bacterium
GGTTTTCGCTTTCGACAATAACCGATCGCCGCGAAACCGATACGACGCGCGCGCTGCCCGAAAGTGGCGGTGACGATGCTGCATTAAGGTACGCGCTGCGCAGCGAAAACAACCAGCACCCGAGTGCTATTCCCAGTAATATGCCCGCAAAAAAACGCCGCGGTGCGCGCTTCAGATCAAAAATCAGCCAGGCAACACCGCAGAACGAGCTGAGGCATGCAGCCGTAAAATATTCGGTGTAAAAGAGACTGAGCGAAACGAATGTGAAGAAAGCGTAGGGCCAGGGCATTGTGCTGATTTACATCTGCGGCAAAGCCGCAGATGTAAATCACATTACCCCTCTACTTTCGGCATCTTGCGAAGAAAGGTCGGAATATCATAAGCCGCCGCCTGCACTGTCGCGTCGACACGGGGAAAATCGAGGCCCTGCTGCGACGGGCTGCGGTAACCACCGTCTTCGGTGCCTGTTCGTGGCAGAATCTGCGGTTTAAACTGTGGCTGCTGCGCCTGTTGCGTTGCGGGCGTGCCGACCACTGCGTCTTTGCGGCGGTAGCCCGTTGCGATCACAGTGATCGACACGTGGTTGTCTTTGGTCTCGTCTTCGGTAAAGCCGACGATAATTACCGCGTCTTTTGAAACCTGTTCGTGAATCTGCTTCTGTATTTCGTGGTATTCATAAAGCGCAAAATCTGAACCGCCCACAACATTGATCAGCACCGCCTGAGCTCCGTCGATGGTTTTGCCGTTCAAAAGAGGGTGGTGTATTGCACTCTGTAACGCTTCGGCCACGCGGCTTTCACCTGTACCCTCGCCGAGACCGATAACTGCATCGCCATTCTGGCCCATTACTGTGCGCACATCGGCAAAATCGACGTTAACAAAACCCGTTGAGTTGATGATGTTGCTGATGCCACGTACCGCGCGGTAGAGCATGTCGTCGATCAGCTTATAGGCTGCGGCGACAGAAGTTTTTTTATCGATAACCTTGAAGATCGCTTCGTTCGGAATCGTGATCAGCGTATCGACCCGGTCGCGCAGGTTGTTCTGACCCTGCTTCGCATAGCTCATGCGCTTGTCGCCTTCGACGATGAACGGCAGTGTCACGACGCCCACAGTCAAGGCCTTCAGTTCGCGGGCCACTTCGGCGACAATCGGGGCTGCGCCGGTGCCGGTACCGCCACCCATACCGGCGGTGATAAAAACCATGTCTGCACCTTTCAGCACGTTCATGATTTTTTCGCGGTCTTCCATTGCTGCCTGCGCGCCCACGTCAGGTATGCCACCGGCGCCCATGCCGCGCGTGAGTTTTGCGCCCAAGGCAACTTTTGTCGGAGCATGCGAGCGTTCGAGCACCTGCTCGTCGGTATTCATCGCGATAAGTTCGACACCTTCAAGGTTCATCGAAACCATGCGTTCAATCGCGTTCATGCCGCCGCCGCCGACACCCACAACTTTAATCGTTGCCGGTGATTTCTTTTTTTCCTCAAATGCTAGCATTGCGTGCTCCTGGGTTTCATAGATTCTTTTGTAACCAATTTTTCATTTTGCCAAACAGGTTGCGTGTGCCTTTTTGTGTTTCTGTTTCACCATAACGCGCCTGGTAGAGCAATAAGCCCGTAGCCGTGCTATAGGGTGGCGAAGCAACCTTGTCTGAAATTCCCAACAAGCCCTTTGGATAAGCGACCGAAGCACCCAGCTGCAGAACCTCTTCGGCCAGACCGACGAGTCCTTCAAGCTGCGCACCGCCGCCTGTAAAAATAATACCGCCGGCAAGTATGTTTTTTCTGCCGGATTTCATGATTTCGATGTCGACAAGCTCAAGCATCTCGCGCATGCGCGCTTCGATGATGAGCGCGAGGTCACGACGGGGAATCTGCCGCGGTGGCCTTTCGCCGACAGAAGGTACGTCGACCATTTCCATAGGGTCGACGTCTGCAGCGCGCGCAGTGCCTCGGCGTTTTTTCAGCATCTCGGCAGCGTCGATGGGTGTTTTAAGCCCAATCGACAGATCTTGCGTGACATGCTGCCCGCCAAGGCAAATCGTCGCTGAGTATTCAACGCCGCCGTCGACGTATATAATGAGATCGATAACGCCCGAGCCGATGTCGCAGATCGCAACACCGAGATCTTTTTCCGCTTCGGTGAGTAACGCCTGGCTCGAGGCGAGCGCCGAGAGAACTTTATTCGAGACGCGCACACCTGCCTGTTCGACGGCTTTCTCTGTATTCTGCAACTGCGACACCGGTGCGGTCACGATATGCACCTGCGCGTCGAGGCGCACACCGACCATGCCGAGCGGGTCTTTTATGCCAGCCTGATCGTCGACCTTGAACTCACGCGAGAGCACGTGCAGCACCTCTTGATCTGCCGGAATTCTCACGTTCTGCGCAGTATCTATGACTCTGAAAACATCGGCGTGCGTGATAATGCGGTCCCGGCCGGTGATAGTGACCATGCCGCTATGGTTTGCGCCATGTACATTCTTGCCTGAAATGTTTATAATGACTTCATCGATGTCGAGCGCCGACATGAGTTCGGCCTCTTCGATCGCGTCACGAATTGCTTTTACGGTCAGCTCAATATTCGTGACCGAACCCGATTTGACTCCGCGTGATTCAACAACGCCAAGGCCAATCACTTCGACTTCTTCGGGTGACTGCACCCGGGCGACGATCGCCACCGTTTTACTTGAACCGAGATCGAGCGCTGCGATGATGCGCCCACCCGAAATGCCCGAATCGTAGCTCACGTGCCTGCCTCTGCGGTGGTTTTGGCCTGTTTCATTTCTCTTATAATAGCGCTGTTCTCTTGCAGGTCAACCAGAGTTACAGAACGCGGTAGTTTTGCCTCGAGATAAGCGTATACCGCCCAGAGCCGCCTGAGCGTCTCTTCAGAGAAGCGCCCTTCGTAAACGACGCATGAACGTATACCTGCCGAGTAGATGCGATAGCGCCAAATGCCCGTTTTGCCCGTCGGGTCAGATATGGCGTTACTGTTTT
>JAKQXK010000620.1 GCA_029561505.1 Spirochaetota bacterium
TCATATTTTGCTCCTTTTCAGAAGCGGTAAAAGAACACCCCGAGCTCATAAAGAAGTATCTGGGTTCAGTAGTGCCAGTGAAAGACAACTATTTCAGCGCGCTGAACAGCGCCGTTTTCAGCGACGGCTCGTTTGTTTATATTCCCCCCGGGGTGCGATGCCCGATGGAGCTCTCTACCTACTTTCGCATCAACTCTGCCAATACCGGCCAGTTCGAGCGCACGCTGATTATCGCCGACAACGACAGCTACGTGAGCTACCTCGAAGGCTGCACGGCGCCACAGCGAGACGAGAACCAGCTGCACGCCGCAGTTGTTGAACTGGTTGCACTCGATCGTGCTCAGATAAAATATTCGACGGTTCAGAACTGGTACCCGGGCGACGAAAACGGCCGCGGCGGCATCTACAATTTTGTCACAAAGCGCGGGCTCTGCAAAGGTGAATCATCGCATATCTCGTGGACTCAGGTAGAAACTGGGTCGGCGATCACCTGGAAGTACCCGAGCTGCATATTAAAGGGAGATAATTCCAAGGGTGAATTCTATTCGGTGGCTTTTACGGGCAACTACCAGCAAGCCGACACCGGAACAAAAATGATTCACCTTGGGCGCAACACGAGTAGCACCATTATTTCGAAGGGCATATCTGCAGGCCATGGCAAGAACACCTACCGCGGCTTGGTGCGCATGGGCGGCGCGGCCACGAAATCGCGCAACTACACTCGCTGCGATTCATTGATTCTGGGCGCTACGGCCGAGGCACATACCTACCCTTATATTGAAGTTAAAAATCAGTCTTCGCAGCTTGAACATGAAGCAACCACCTCAAAAGTCAGCGACGCGCAGCTCTACTTTCTGCGGCAACGCGGCCTCACCGAAGAAAATGCTGTGCACATGGTCGTCAACGGCTTCTGCAAAGAAGTTTTTCGCGAACTACCGATGGAATTCGCCGTCGAAGCGCAGAAGCTATTAGAGATCAGCCTCGAAGACGCCAACGGATAATTAATATGAACGAACCTATACTTGAAATTCGCGACCTGCGGGTGCGCACGGGTGAAAAAGAGATTCTCAAAGGCATTAACCTGACGCTTGGCGCCGGCGAAATTCACGCGATCATGGGGCCGAATGGCTCGGGTAAGAGCACGCTCTCGCATGTTCTGGCTGGCAGCCCTGATTTTGAGGTCACCGGCGGCAGCATCGTCTACAGAGGCCAAGACCTGCTGGCTATGCCCATCGAAGAGCGTGCCCGCGCCGGCGTATTCATCGCCTTTCAATACCCACCCGAGCTACCGGGCGTTAACAACATGCAATTCTTGCGCACGGTCGTGAATACCGTTCGCAAATCACGCGGCGAAACAGAGATTGCGGCGGGTGAGTTCTTGAACAAGGCGAAGGCTGCGATGGCGCGCCTCAAAATGGCGCCTGAAATGATAAAACGTTCGCTGAACGAAGGTTTTTCGGGCGGCGAAAAAAAGAAAAATGAAATTTTGCAGATGACCATGCTCGAACCGACGCTCATGGTGCTCGACGAAATCGATTCAGGCCTCGACGTCGACGCGCTCGAACTCGTCGCCCGCGAAGCAGTGGCAACGATGGGACACGGAGGTCCCTCGGTCGGGCGAGCCACGCATGGCGTTAGCACGACCATGGGACACGGAGGTCCCGAGGTCGCCCGAGCGATGGTTGTTATTACGCACTACTCGCGCATTCTCAAATACATCGAGCCACACCACGTGCACGTACTTTCGGGCGGCAAGATTATTGAATCGGGCGGCATTGAAATCGTGCATCGTATTGAAAGCCAGGGCTACGACTAATGCCCACAGCCACTCATACAGAATTAAAGGTCAGCGGTGAGGATATCTCACTCAAGCTCGATGTGCAGGCAATTGTGTCTGCAGGCAAGCTCGAAGTCGACTGCAGCGCTAAGGCCGCAGACATTTTCGCTGATTTCAGCGGCAAAACGCTGGCCGAAGGTTCGGTCGTGAATTTCGTTATGCAGCCTCATTCGCATGCCCAAATTTTTCTAAAATTAGAAGATTCGAGCGGTGCGCTCGATTGCTCTTTCAGCATGGCTGAAGGCAGCGAAGCCAACATTTTTGCGCATGCCGAAAATTCAGACCTAAGGCTGCGGTTTTCTGCAGATGTGCAGCGGCATGCAACCGCGCGCTTTTTCGGGCTGACTCAGACAGAAAAGACAGAACACACAGATATCATCGTCGATGTGCACCACCTGCAGGGTGAGAACCTGACCGAACAGAAGTTTTATTCGTTTGCGGCCGATAGTTCGACGATCAGCTTCACCGGAAAAATCACGGTAGACAGCGGTGCAAGCGGAGCGGTTGCACACCAACTTCACAGGGGTACGGCACTCTCACCCACTGCCCGAATCGATGCGAAGCCATTCTTGAATATCCGCCATGACGATGTCAAGTGTACCCATGGTTCAACCGTTGGGTTCATCGACGAAACGGCACGCCATTATCTGATGGCGCGCGGCCTCGCGAAAGACGAAGCTGAGAACATGCTGATCCGCTCTTCTGAACAACAATTCTACGGGGCGCTGCCAGAAGGTGACGCACACAAATTTTTTGGTTATGAGGCAGCGGCAATATGAGCGGTGAAATACAGACGAGCGACGACCTGCGCGAGAACATCATTGCCGCAATCAGAACCTGCTATGACCCGGAAATTCCGGTCAATGTTTATGACCTGGGGCTGATCTATGGCATCGACATCGATGCCGAAAAGAATGTGCGCATCGATATGACACTGACATCGCCCAATTGCCCGTCGATAGAGTCGCTGCCGTCTGAAATACAGCAAAAGGCAGAAAGCGTTGACGGCGTAAAAACAGTGAAGATTGAACTCATATGGGATCCCCCTTTTCATACGGGTCTGATGTCAGACGAGGCCAAGCTTCAACTGGGCCTGATGTAATGCCCCGATCTGCGTTTGGCCTGCGGCAGGCTTTTTTTCTTGTGGCGATTGCGGGCAGCCTGCAATGCGCGTCACTCGTCAAAACGATTTTTAATCCCCCTCAGGTTGGTATTGACCGGGTTGAGATCAGAAACGTGGCGCTTACCGGCAGCGATCTCATTGTGCACGTCAGAATCAATAACCCGAATTCAATCGGCGCGACGCTGAACCAGATTGATTATGCCCTCGACGTTGATGGCGATCGGCTGCTGAACGGCAAGAAAGAAGATAAAACTGAGATCAGGTCGAATGACACGAGCACTATCGCCCTTCCCGTAACGATCAACTATACGGGCCTCAAATCAGGGATCACGGGCGCACTCTCGAAAAAGGTTCTGCCTTATGCATTCAAGGGCAAGGTAATTCTGGATACACCTGTCGGACCAATGAATTTCGATATCAGCGAAAGCGGTGAGATTCCTATTCCTGACAGGCCGCGCTTTGATATTGAAAAGATTGCCCTCGCAGAATTTGGGGTAACATCTGCGACGCTCATGATACACATTAAGGTCTCAAACAACCACGACTTTGAACTCGATATTCGCAGGTTTCGTTATGAATTTTCGCTGCAAGACAACCTGATATCGGCGGCAAATATCAATGTTGATCGCTCGGTCGCTCAGGATAAATCTATGTCAATCGCGCTGCCCGTGTCGCTGAAGGTTTTGGGCGTTAAGCGCAGCGTTGTCGACATGATTAAGTCGGGAAAAATCAAGTATTCAATGAAATTTGACCTGGATATTCAGACGCGTTTCGGCCCGCTGACGATACCTTATGAACGCGATGGCTTAACTTCCCTTTACTGACTATTCGCCGTTTTTAATCACGCCCATGGCAGAATTCAGTGCGGGTGACAAGGTCACGATTCAGAAACCTCCTCATATTTTTGAGGGCGTGATTATCATGCCTGGCGCACCGGCTGAAATCAGCAAGGTGAATGATGACGGCACTGTAGATTTGCTCTATTACGATCGGGAAATGATGCCGCACACGATGCCATCTGTAAAAGCATCAGAAATCAGTACAGCAGGCAGGGCATAAACATGAACACCGCACAAAAGTTCTTCGAAGAAATTTTACCCGAAGCCACAGCAATCAGCCGCGAAGTTTCGAAGCGATTCTTCAAAAAGCCACTTGAAGACATAGGCATGGTGAGCAAGGCCGATGCCTCGCCGGTGACCGCCGCTGACCTCGAGATTGAGGCCCGGTTGCGCGACCTCATTTTGAAGCGTTTTCCCGATCATGGCATTATCGGTGAAGAACATGGCAGTGAAAATACCGACGCTGAATTCGTCTGGGTGCTTGACCCTATCGACGGTACAAAAAGTTTTATCACCGGCGTGCCGCTATTCACAACGCTTATCGCCCTGCAGCGAGGCGGGCAGCCAGAATGCGGCGCAATTTACCAGCCAATTCTTGATGAACTCGTCTGGGGAAACAACCGTGAGTGTTTTTTCAACGGCAAGCCCACACGCATGCGTACGAAAGCCGGCATCGCAGAAGCGACGCTGCTGATCACTGACGCGCGCCACGCGGCAGAGCACCACCCGCAGGCAAATTTTAACGCACTCGCGCGCGAATCAAAATTCTGGCGCACATGGGCAGATGGTTATGGATATACATTGCTGGCCACCGGGTACGCAGACATTATGCTCGACCCCGTCATGAACCCGTGGGACATAATGGCCGCAGTGCCCGTGATACGGGGCGCGGGCGGCACGATTACCGATTTCGCCGGCAACGACCCGGTCAGCGGCAAGTCGATCATTGCGGCCTGCCCCGGTCTTCACCCGCTGGTGCTCAAGAAATTGAGCGATGCTTAAAAGCCTTTTCAACTTTCGCTTTCGCCTGACAGCCGCTATTTTTCTGGTGGCGCTTGGTGCCACCGTAACAGGCCTCGTATACTATTACCTGAACGCCAAGCGGCAAATCTGGTCGCAAATGAGCAATAGGGTCAAAGACTTCGGAAAAATCGGCGTCACGCTGATGAACGCAGACGACCTGCGCTATCTCGAAAAACTCGACACGAATCTGAACGATACGCGCCGAAATACAGCG
>JAKQXK010000635.1 GCA_029561505.1 Spirochaetota bacterium
CGTTTTCACGCGCACGCCTGATTCTCGATGCGCGCAAGAAAGCCGCCAAAGAAACCAGAATTATTCAACTACCGGCACGGTAGCCAGACGATAACCGACGGCCGGTTCGTTGATCAGCAGCTTGGGCGCGTCGGGTACACTCTCAATTTTCTTGCGCAGGGTTGTTATATAGACTCGCAGGTAACCAGTTTCGTTGGCAAGCCCGGGCCCCCAGATTTCGCGCATAATTTGTTGGGTTGTCACGACTTTGCCCGCATTTTTTGCCAGAAGGCACAATAGATTGTATTCGGTCGGGGTTAGATGAATTTTTTCGCCGTGTACACGCACCTCTCTGCGCTCAAAATCAATTTCGAGGCCGCCGGCTCTGAACTGCGGCAGGGCCGAAGGCACGGTATTGCGCCGCAATATCGCACGCATGCGCGCCAAGAGCTCGCCCATCGCAAACGGTTTGGTCACATAGTCGTCGGCGCCCGATTCGAGCAAAGCGATTTTGTCTGCCTCTTGATCTTTGACCGACAATACAATCACAGGCACATCGGAAAATTCCCGTATTCGTTTCAACAGATCGAGGCCATAACCATCGGGCAGGTTTAGATCGAGCAACACCAAATCTGGTTTCTGCTTCACCACAGCGTCGAGACCCTCGTTCAAATTCGCTGCGTCTGAATAGAGAAAGCCCTCGGCTTCAAGGCCAATTTTCAACAGCTTGCGTATCTGCCTTTCGTCGTCGATGCATAGTACTCGAATCAGCGGCATATTATTTACTCTCGGTTTCGGGCCGGCGCGGCAACAGAATTTCAAATGCCGCCCCGCCGGTCGGCCGATTCGTCGCGGCGATTGAGCCGCCATGTAATTCGATGATAGATTTTGCAATGGGTAGACCCAGGCCCGTGCCTCCCGGGCTAGCAGCAGGTGAGCGAACAAACTTTTCGAACACGGTTGTCAACAGATCAGCGGGTATACCTGCGCCATTATCAGAGATACGCACTTTGATTTCATTTGTCGGGCCAGCGACACACGAAACAGAAATTTCAGTTTGAGGTTTGTTGTGTATCGCCGCGTTCGCGATAATATTAATGAGAGCCTGCTGCAACAGCGTATAGTCACAATTGCATGAGAAATCCTCACCATGAAAATCAACGCGAACGCTGTCGTCGGCCAGCTCAGAGCTGAGGCGTTCGACTGCTTCTTTTATGATGTCGCGCAGATCGTGGTTCTGGCGGTTTAGGCGAATTTTGCCGGCTTCGATACGGCTCATATCGAGCAGATTGCTGACGAGCACGTTCAGTTTTCTCGCAGCGAGGTCTGCCTCGGCGAGCAGGTCGCGGTGTGCAGGCGGTAAGGCACCAGTTGAACTCAACTGCATAGCCGACACGGCGCCCCGAATTACCGCGATCGGGGTTCTCAGCTCATGCGAAATCGAGTTCAATATCGCCGCATGCAGCTTTTCTGATTCTTCTGCCACGCGTGCACGGCGCTTTTCTGACGCGAGAAAATCGCGTTCGATGGTAATTGCCGCATGGTTCACAAATGCAAAAAGTATCTCTTCTTGATCTGGCCGCAGACGAATTTTCTTACGCAAACGCAGCCCCAGCACGCCGACGATTCCCCCTGTTGAAATCAGAGGGTAATAAGTCGCGGCGGCTAACGGCAGCGTGTCGGTGTGGCAACCGGCGGG
>JAKQXK010000636.1 GCA_029561505.1 Spirochaetota bacterium
CGCTGTAACGGTCGTCAACAGACGAAGTTCGGATTCTCCGAAGGCATTCTCGCGCTCGAAGACCACGTCGACAAGCTCGACAGCAAATTTCTCACAAAAGCCCTGCAGATGATTATCGACGGTACTGACCCTGAGATTGCCAAGCGCGTGATGCGCATTGAAATCGAAGCGCTCGAAGCCCGCCACGCCGGCAACCGCGGCTGGTTCGACACACTCGCGACCATGGGCCCGGCATTTGGTATGTTGGGTACCCTGATCGGTCTCGTGGGCATGCTTTCAAACCTGGGTGGCGACACCTCGGGTCTGGGTAAAGCGATGGCCGCCGCCCTCATTACGACTCTTTACGGTTCGTTTCTCGCCAACGTTTTTGCAATACCGACGAACAACAAACTCAAGGGTCGCACCGAAGGTGAGGTTATGCTCATGAACATGCTGCTCGAAGGTGTCATGTCGATACAGGCCGGCGAGAACCCGAAAGTGATTATGGATAAGCTACTCTGCTTCGTAGACCCATCGGCGCGCGAAGCACTCATTAAGCAGCGCGAAGCCGAGGGTGGCAGCAACTAAAAATGGCACAAAAGTGTCCACCATGCGTACAGAAAGTACCCGAGTACATGTCGACGTACGGGGACTTCATTACCCTATTACTCTGCTTCTTCATCGCGATTTATCAGCCGCCGACGCCGGTTAAGGTCTCTGAAATGCGCATTATGCTGTCACCCTTCCAGGGGTCACGCGGCATTATGCCTGGTGGCAACACGCTTTCAAAACAGAAACTCGAAGATATGGGCCTGACGGTTGAATCGATGCCCGCAGAAGTTAAAGGCAAGGTTCAGTCGAAAGAGAAATTTCAGGTGAAACAGATTTTCGAAGACGAGATCAAGAAAAAGAAGATCAAGATCACCGAAGAAGAGCGTGGCATCGTCATCAGCCTCATCGGCGACGGATATTTTGCCCCCGGCTCGGCAAAATTGACAGAACAAGGGCGCGCGATTCTCACCAAAATCTCTGACGTGCTTGGCCGCATGGATTCATTTACGCGCATCGAAGGTTATGCCGACGACGAAATGACCGCGAGGCCGCAGGGTGAATTTTATGAATCGGCATGGGAGCTTGCTGCGCAGCGGGCGATCAATGCACTGCGCTTTCTCGAAGAAAAAAACGACGTACCTGCCGAAAAACTGTCAGCAGCGACGTTTGGCAAGACGCGACAGCTCACGCAATCGGGCACCCCTGAAGCGCGCGCACTCAATCGCCGTATAGATGTCATTATTCTTTCTGGCAAAAGCCAGACGCGCTCTTACAAAGACTCGTCGCTGCCTGAGGGTCGCGTACCTCAGACCGAAACCAGCGTACCTTAAAAGCATAGGTGATCAGCCACCGCAATGCGATGGCGGCTCACCTGCGCTCAAGATCTTTCAGATATGTTTCGGCGCGCCCATAGTCGGGGTTGCGCAGATAGCCGGATTTATTATTCTTCTGAATCACAGCCATGAGATCGGTGAGTTCGCGCTTTGCCTCTGCAATATCTCCGCGTTCTTTGTAGAGGCCCGCCAAAAAGAAATACGCCTTGGCCTGATCGGGCTCGACTGATTTGAACTCTTTCATGAGTTCGATTGCTTTTTCCTGAAATTGTTGCTGGCTCACAGTGATCACGTCTGATAAGACACGATACTGGTTGTTGCGGGCAAAACCTGCATAATACATCACGGCAAGTTCATACTTCACCTTGTTCATGGTCTTCTCGAGGTTCAGCGCCTTCAAGAATGCCTGCTCGGCCTTGCGTGCCTGATCGGGGTTCCAGTTGTGGGTGCGCGCAAGATTCGCGTGGCAAAGCCCCTGCCAGTAGAAGACCTCGGCGACTGCTTCACCGTATTCGGCCGCCTTTTCGAGATTCTTTATACAGAGTTCATAACTTTCCATCAGCGCATACGATTCGCCGATCTTGCGATATACCTTACCCGTCTTTATGCCCGCATCGATTTTTTCGTTGATGATCTTGTCATAGCCTGAGATCTCTTTTTCCCAGTCTTCAAGCTGGCCTTTGCTCGCTGCGCGGTTACCATACCGTTTTTCAAGATGTTTGTCTTTGGCCTCTTGGTAACAGCTCTTAATTTCGCAACCCATCGAGAGCGCGGCGATAGTGAGCACGATCGGGCGAATCTTCACGTGCGGGTAAGATGCGACATAATATGGCTGGGCGTAAAGAATTTTCCGGGGCTCAGGCGATTTTCGCCGCACGACGCAGGGCGCGTCGCGCGGCGAAAATCGCAGTTTCGGGGTGAATCCCCATTGACGCGGCGATGGCCCGCCCTTTCACGCGATTATGCAGCAAGTCTATTTTTCAAGGTTGGGCATGCCCGACAATCTCGAAGAGGTCGAAACGGTTGAATTCGTGATTCGGTGGGAGGTCAGCTATAACGACGGCGACCACAGCAAGATCGATGCCTCGAGCTACGATGAGATTAAAGAGCTGCTCGCGAAAAAAGTCGAGACACTTCTGAAAGACAAAGGCGCTGACGTTGCGCGCATCGTCGAATCTTCGGTGCACCACAAGACAAAATACGAGCCGTTTGTTTCAGAAATCAGCGGCGACTACAAGGCTATATTGTATAAAACACCTTGAAGAGGGCAAACCCGCTTCAAAGTATAAACAACATCTGAATCAGACCAACGGCAAAGCCCAGCGCTGAACCGACGAGAATCAGAATCCATTCGTCTTCTTGAAAGGCAGTGCGCAGCAGCTCTTCAAAGTCTTCAGGTGGCAGGGTGCTGAGACGATCGTAGAGTGTTTTCTCGAGATCCATTGCGTTGCCGAGATAACCCTCAACCTTCATCGCGTATTTAGGCACTGCTTCGTTGATACGGCGAACGATCAGCGATTTGAGAAATTCATATTTTTCTGAGCCAACCGCAAAACTCATGATCGGCTGCGCCAAACCTTCGATCTTGGCCAATGCACGTATTACATTCGATTGTATGACGCTGAAAAATGCCTCGGCGGCACGGCCGTAGATGAAATTCTCGAGCACCTGGTGTGGTGAAAGAATCTTGTTAGCAACAATGTCGGCATATTCTTTAGAAACTTCTTTTTGCCTTTTCAGAAATAATCCCTGATACTTCACAAGCCCAAGAATTTTTTTCTCGCGCAATGGGCGAAAGATCATCTTCAGAGCGAGCCAGTTCGTATAATAACCCACGATCACACCGACGATTGGTACTGTCCAGGGTGCCTGATAAAAATACCACTGCGCCATCTGTATGATGCCGAAGGGCAGGCCAAAATAGATGCCGCTCAGCGCAATGAAGGTAAATTCTTTTTTGCCGCAGCGCTGGAACATTTCGTTCAGCAGCACGACATTCGGGCCGGTAAGATTTTTGATGACGAGGCTCTTGAGGTAGCTGACGTTGCGACTGAAACGCCAAAAGAGGTCGAAGTCGCTCCAGTTGCTCCCAAGAAAGCCAAAGAACCTAAGCCTATTACGGCAGTTTGTCCAGTTATTTCGTATAACAAAAAATCCAATGTTCTCGTTTTTGATTTTAACGGCAAGACCATACAGACTAACGGTTTTAGTGGTCTTGACAAGAATTGCAAATATGTGACCGTTGAGGAAGATGCCGAAGGCAACTATACACTTAAATAGTGATTATATAAGGGCAGTAGGGATAGTTTTTACTGTCTTTACTTGCCCTTATTTTTTTTATTTTAATCATAAAATCGGCATTTCATTATTAATTTTGGGCGGTGAAAAAATTAAAAGAATACTTGCATTAGACCAAAGCACAAAGACAAC
>JAKQXK010000209.1 GCA_029561505.1 Spirochaetota bacterium
CGATGTGACGAAAACCGGACGCGAAAGCCTGCTCGAATTTTCGCAGACGGGTGTGCATGTGCGCCATTTTGAGCAGAAGGGCTTTGGCAACGCGACTCGCATTGCAGGCGAGCGTCTGGCTTTTCCGCTTTACGTTGATAATCTTGAACAAAGCCGCCTTGCAGTTGACTTCAACGGCGACGGATTCGCTGATCTTTTTCTGCCGGCTGAAGGCAAATTTATCGTCTATGAGAACAAGAAGGGGCAAAGCTTCACCAAGACCGCCGAGCTACCCTACCAGCCGCGTGGCAGCTTCACGGGCAGGCTGTGGGCAAATTCTGACCTGCCATCGAACAGCATGCGTTCGACCGTGATTATTCCGCAGCCAATATTTCTCGACTTTAACCGTGACGGCCAGCTCGACGCAGCCGCGCGCATCGACGAACGCATCTATTACTTTCTGAGCTCCAAAAAAACCGAGGGCCGCATTGTCCCTTTTGCCGAGACGCTGCTGCGCATTTACCCGATGCCACAAGAAGACATCTACGTCGCCTACGCCGAGTTTGAAGATTTTGACAACGACGGCAGTCTTGATCTGGTTTATTCGGCGGTAAAAGGGCTCGGCCTCAATATTCGTGTGGATATCAAGATTTTCCGCGGCATCTCGGGAATTCCAGACCCGAACACAGTGGTTTCGCACAGTATCAAAGGTGGCGTTTTTTCGCCCCTGATCGCGAAACTAAATAAACAGAAACTGATGCTCGTGCCCACAGTCGACACGGGCCTTGGTTTCTTTATCAACTATATTGTGCGCTCACGCGTCTCGCTGACAATGCAGCTCTTGCACCCGCTCAACACGAAAGATAATCCGCTGGAGAAAACAACTCTGTCCTTCAGCTCGAAAGAATCGGCGATCCCGGGTTTTGCCTATGGCGATTACAACAACGACGGTGAGACAGACTTTATTCTCGGCACCGAACTCGACAGCATTTCAGTTTTTGCAGGCAACGCTGATCTGTCGCGCAAAGAAATAGCACAAATCAAAGCTCCTTCGTATGGCATATTCCGCACGGTTAAACGCGCCGATGGTGTTCATCTGCTGTTCATCTACATGACGCAAAAATCAAAAGCCGAAAAGAAAAACGCGGTCTACCTCGCCCCGATTCGTTGAAGCGAGCGTTGTCGCGCAAACCGGTGCTTCGACTGCGCTCAGCAACCGGGTATTGACCGGCTCATTGAGCGCAGTCGAAATGAGCGGCATCAGAACTTCATCAACGCGCCCAGAGAGACGATGATCACGTGCCCGCCATACTTATAGTCGGGCTGATTGCCCGCGGCGTAAGCATTTGACCCCAAAACAGCGCCTGACTTAGTCGATTCACGCGGCATCATGATCTGGTGTTGAAAGCCAAATATCAATTCGACCGGTACTTTCACAATCTTGTTTGCATTCAAGAAGTACGATGCACCGAGCGAATAGCCGATTTTGTTGTTATCCAAAAAGTTTGAATAGCCATTCTGGTCGGGAGTGAAAGCCGGTATAAAAGTGAATCCGGTTCGCACAAACAGCGGCACATCGCGCAGCTTATTGATGTAGCGGCCGGGGCGGCTCTCAGCTCCGAACTTCACGATAATAATATTTTTAAATGGATCAAATGATTCGTTGAACTTAGCCATTGCCGCTTCACGCGCAGAATTAATCTTGAACTGACTCCACATCTGAAATTCGCCGTCGAGCGACAACGTGAGCGCTTCATCGTGAAAGTAGGTAAACCCTAACGCAAAGGTATGCGGTGAATAGAAATCGAGAATTGCCAAACGCAGCGGTAGATTCACCGCCAGTAGC
>JAKQXK010000670.1 GCA_029561505.1 Spirochaetota bacterium
GCATCAAGTACCAGTAGATCAGGCGAAACGCAAGTTTGCCCCAATGGTTGAGGCGTGTTACCTTAAGCAGCCTCAGCGGCCCCAAAATCGGCAGCGGATAACTTCCCGGCAGGGGTTCAACCTCATAGCTGAAATCGATCACGGCTGCTTTGCCGCCGCCGGTTTCAATGAAGCAGTTCGAATGGCCGTCAAAATCGGCTATTACATTTTCGCCTGCAAGGTAACGAAAAATATTCTCTTGCAACGTCTCTGATTCGAAGTGGGTCACCGAGCCAGCCTTTGATGCGGGCACTGTCGTCGCATCGCCGAGCGCAAAAACTTCGGGGTGCTGTGGGTTCTGCAGCGTCGCGTTGTCGACTCGCACAAACCCAAGATCATCGCCTATATCGCTGTTCTTGATGCACTCGGCTCCGTTATGCACCGGTACTGTGACGAGCAGGTCAAAATCAACGGCGCGGTCATCCCATGAAATAATCTGGTTGTTCTCAACTTTGCCGGTGTTGAATTCAGTGATGAGTTCTATATTCTTTTCGGCGAGCAGATTCTTAAAAACCGCGGCGGCGACTGGTTTGGTAAAGGCGTTATCGAGTGGCGTCACGTACGATATCCTCACTTTGTCGCGGATGCCCCGTTTTTTAAAGAATGCATCGGCCAGAAACGCAAACTCGAGTGGTGCAACCGGGCATTTGATCGGCATGTCGACGATGTTGACGACGAGATGGCCTTCTTGAAAATTCTGCAGCGCATTCTGCAGGCGCGTCGCCCCTTCGAGGGTATAGAAGTCGAAGCGGTTCTTGTACCAGCCTTCACCGGTGAGACCATCTGTCTCTTCGGGTGAAACGCGCGCACCTGTCGCGACGACGAGCACATCGTAGGGTACAATCGAGCCATCGGCCAGGGTCACGCTGCGCGCAGCAGTATCGAGTTTTTCGGCGGCCTGCTCAATCAGGCGAATGCCCTTCAGAATCGAGCGCCGTTTTGGCTTTACGATTTTTTTCAGCGTCGTCATGCCGAATGGCAGAAACAAGAGACCTGGTTGATATAGGTGATCTTTTTCAGGGTCGACCACCGTAATCTGCAGATCAAATTTCTGCCTGCGCGCGTCTTTTTGTAACCGGTTAGCCAGAATGTTGCCGCCAGTGCCACCGCCGAGAATCAGAATTCTTTTCATTGACCCCGTTTACCCGGCGGCCGGGTGGCCGCAACTACATTTCGCGCCGGGTCATTAATTTGCCTTGACGTCGCGCCTCTCAGCACCCGGTTTCTGGTCATGCCGAACACCGTTGAAGTTGAAGAATATTATCTCACCGTATTTCTGGCGCACGGTAAAGACACCGCGTGGCGTGAAATAGCTGACTATATTGAACAAAAACTTGCACATGAAGTGGTGCCCTACGCAGGCTCGCTCGATGCAGGCCGCGCGGATATTTCGCAGCTAGAAACGCTCACAGAAGAATGCGCATTCGCCATCGTTATGGTGACAGCCGCAGAAGATAATTCGAGATCGAGGCAAAGAATTCTTCATGAAATCGGCTTCTGCCAGGGAACCTTCGGCCGCGAGAATGTACTCATCATGAAAGAAGAAGGCGCAGACGAGTTTGCCGACTTTGGCGGATTTATCTACGTTCCCTATGCTTCAGGCAATGTCAAGTCGGCTTTGCCCCGCATTCAGGCTGAGATTGATGCTGCTATCGATCGTTTCGAAGACGAAGACGAGCTCGATGACGATGAAGACTAGGCCCTGGTGCGAGCGCCCGATCAGGCACAGTGCCTGAATCGGGCGCCAAATGCGCAGGGGACTAAATGTGATTTGCGCGGCAACGCAGCCTTCAAAACCGATCACCCATACACATAATCGCAAGCGGGCGAAGGCAACCTGCGATAATACAGAACCCGAGGGCACATGAAGCCAGAAACAACACCATCTCCAAAATCTAAACAGACAATCCACGGCGCGACAGTGCGCTTTACAGGCGACTCGGGCGACGGCATGCAGCTCGTTGGCGCGCAATTCACTTCAGTGACGGGTCTTGCCGGCAACGACGTGATGACGTTTCCTGACTTTCCTGCTGAGATTCGTGCGCCACAGGGAACCACCGCCGGGGTGTCCGGTTTTCAGGTTCACTTCGGCGACCACCACATTTATACACCTGGTGACAAGGTTGACGTGCTGGTTGCAATGAACCCCGCAGCTCTCAAGGCAAACCTAAAAGACCTGCGTGACCGCGGTGTGCTGCTCGTGAATTCAGACGAGTTCGACGAAAAGAACCTGACCAAAGTCGACTACAAGTCGAACCCGCTCGATGACGATGCGCTCAAAGAAAAATACCGGCTGATCGCCGCCCCGATTACTGAATCGACACGCAGGGCCCTCGCCGAGTCGGGCCTCACGACCAAAGAAATCGATCGCTGCAAAAACTTTTTTGCTTTGGGGCTTACGTACTGGATGTACCAACGCGACATTGAAAAGACGAAAAAATGGCTCGAGCAGCAATTCGCAAAAAAGCCGCATCTCGCGAAAGCGAATATCCAGGTGCTCGAAGCGGGCTACCATTTTGCAGAGACGACTGAACTCTTCGACGCCGCATACGAAATTCAAAAAGCGCATTTTGCACCCGGCACTTACCGCAATATCACAGGAAACTCAGCGCTCGCCCTGGGGCTTGTTGCCGCCACCGACCTTTCGGGTTTGCCTGCGCTTTATGCGGGTTATCCCATTACACCCGCGTCAGATATTCTGCACGAAATTGCCAAGTACAAAAACTTCAACATCAGAACATTTCAAACTGAAGATGAAATTGCGGCAATCTGCGCTGCGCTGGGTGCATCTTACGGCGGTTCGCTGGGCATCACCGCGTCATCGGGCCCCGGCATCGCGTTGAAGTCAGAAGCGATTAACCTCGCTGTCATGACCGAACTTCCGGTGGTGATCGTTGATGTGCAGCGCGGCGGGCCTTCGACGGGCATGCCGACTAAAAATGAGCAGACTGACCTCTTGATGGCGCTCTTTGGCCGCAACGGCGAGAGCCCCGTTCCCGTGATTGCTGCTGCGACTCCGTCAGATTGTTTCGACGCAGCGATCGAAGCGACCCGCATCGCGCTGAAGTTCATGACTCCCGTGTTCTTGCTGTCTGATGCATTCATCGCCAACAGCTCAGAACCGTGGAAACTGCCCGAAGTCGAAAACCTGCCCGAGATCGAAACGAACAAGATCGAAAAAGGCGAATCGCGCGAAGGCTTCAAAGTTTATGGCCGCGATGCAGAGACGCTCGCGCGCCGCTGGCCGATTCCCGGTACACCGGGTTTTGAGCACCGCATCGGTGGCATTGAAAAAGACGAAAACGGTAACATCAACTACGACCCCGAAAACCACGACAAGATGGTGAACCTACGCCAGGCAAAGATCAACAAGATTGCTGATTTTATTCCTGAGCTCGAGGCTTTTCCAGAACAAAAAGGCGGATTGCTAGTGCTTGGCTGGGGGTCAACCTACGGAGCCATACGCGAAGCCGTGCTGCGCGTTCGTTCGCAGGGCTTCAGCGTTTCGCATGCGCACCTGAAACACCTGAATCCGTTTCCGCGCAACATCGAGAAGGTTCTGCGCTCGTTTGACAAAGTACTGATTCCCGAACTCAATTCGGGGCAGCTGGCTCTGCTCATTCGTGGCAAATACCTGATACCCGCAACGCAGTACAATAAGGTACGCGGCAGACCTTTCGGCATTGAAGAGCTCGAACAGGTCATCATCGACACCCTGAAAAAATAAGGATTTAAAAAATGGCAGAAACAGCTACACTCACGAAAAAAGATTTTGCTTCAGACCAAACGGTGCGTTGGTGCCCCGGTTGCGGCGACTATGGTATTCTGACGGCGGTGCAAAAAACGATGCCCGAACTCGGCATACCTCGCGAGAATATTGCGTTTATTTCGGGCATTGGGTGCTCGTCGCGTTTCCCGTATTATATGAACACCTATGGCTTTCACACGATTCACGGCCGCGCTCCGGCGATCGCCTCAGGGCTTAAGCTAACGCGCCGCGACCTTTCAGTGTGGATGGTCACAGGCGACGGCGATGCACTTTCAATCGGGGGTAACCATCTGATTCATATTCTGCGCCGCAACCTCGATATCAACATTTTGCTTTTCAACAACGAAATTTATGGTTTGACCAAAGGCCAGTATTCGCCCACGAGCGCGAAGGGCACGGTCGCCAAGTCAACCCCAGACGGCTCGGTTGATACGCCGTTTTCACCGCTTCGACTCGCGGTAGGCGCGGGCGGTTCGTTTCTTGCCCGCACGTACGACAAAGACATGAAGCACATGGAGAAGACCGTAAAACAGGCGCATCTGCATAAAGGTACGTCGCTCGTAGAAGTGCTGCAGAACTGCGTCATCTTTAACGATGAAGTTTTCGAACCCGTAGTCGGCAAAGAAAACCGTCACAACACCATGATCTTCGTTGAGCATGGGCAGAAGATGCTCTTCGGCAAAGACAACGAAAAAGGTTTGAAGCTCAACCATGGCACATTTGAGATTGTGTCAGCGGTCGATAACCCTGATCAGGTAGCTGTCTATAACGAGAGCGATCCCCACTTTTTGCAGACGTTCGAAGCCGTCGGGGGTAAGAATGGTATTCCGGTACCGTTCGGTGTGCTTTACCGCGAAGAGCGCAGCATCTACGAAGAAGACGTAGAAGAGCAGGTGCAGTCGGTGATCGCGAAAAAAGGCCGCGGCGACCTGCGCAAACTGCTGCACGCCGGCGAAACCTGGCAAGTTACCTGAGGCTGTTTGACCCGTTAGGGGTCTCTGTGCAACAGATCGTCGTGGTCGGTTTCGGCCGGTTTTGCCGAACCGAAGGTGTGCGTCACCCAGAGCGTCGCGGTGTGGTAGTGGTAAAATGTCGCCGGGGCAGTTGCCGGCACATAGCGGTACATATACCCTGTTTGAATCGTCATTGAGTTTACCTGATAGCCGAGCATGACCCACGTGCGAACCTGGTCGAGTTGATTGCCGGTTATCTGCGGGGCAAAATTAATCAGCACTTCATTGCCGACGACAGCGAACGGAGTGTTGTTGAACAACCTCACGGCTGTGAGCGGGCGGCGAAACGCCATCATGTAGCGCACGCGGTGGTTGAATGCAAACCCCGAATCGGTTTCACCGTTCGTGACATTCTGTCTAAAGCGCGCGTCGTACCGCAGGCGGTGGCTGAAAGTATATTTTGTACCCAGCGGCAGGTTCATGAGCAGCTGCGCCCACGGCCGGTGCTCGAAACGGTCGAGCCGGTCGCTGCCCGACCCGGGCGTCGTGAGATAGCCCCAGGCATAACCGCCCGACATGCTCACCTGCTGGCTCAGATGCCGCGTCAGACCATGTCGCGATAAAAAGAAGGATTTAGGTACGTAATGCCAGTCGTTCCAGAGCGAATATTTGTCGCTCAACCTATATGAAGTAATATAACCCAACCACGCCTGCGGGCTCACCTCATCGGTGCGCGCCACCGCCGCAAGAGGGCGAGCGCTGCTGCCGAAAATGAGAAGAACGACCAGCGCCGCCAAGGTGGGGCGCCTGCCGGCTTTGCTCGACGTCAGCGAACGAGCTGCCATTCGAGATTCTCGCCGGCGCGCAGCGGCACAATTCTCTCGTCGCCAAACGCAAAATCAGCTGGTACCGCGATGCGCTCTTTTTTCAGCATGACCTTAGCTGTGTTGACGGGCAGGCCATAAAAACGGGGACCGAATTCAGACATGAAACCCTGTAGCTTGTCGAGAGCATCGGCAGCGTCGAAAACTTCAGCGTAAAGTTCGGTTGCGGCAAATGCCGTGTACATGCCAGCGCACCCGCAGGCATTTTCTTTCGTGTGTTTTGCGTGCGGGGCACTGTCGGTGCCGACAAAAAATCTGGCATTGCCCGAGGTCGCAGCTTCAACGAGTCTTTGCCGGTGCTGTTCACGTTTCAGAACAGGCAGGCAGTAATGGTGAGGCCGAATGCCCCCCGTGAACATGTCGTTGCGGTTCATCAGCAGGTGGTGCGCGGTAATCGTCGCCGCAACACCCGGCCTCGCCGATTCGACAAAATCGGCCGCTTCGCGTGTCGTGATGTGCTCGAACACGACGCGCAGAGCGGGAAACTTGGCTACAATCGCGGTGAGTTCGGTTTCGAGAAATACCCGTTCGCGGTCAAAGACATCGACCCGGGCGTCGGTCACTTCACCGTGCACGAGCAACGGCAAATCAACCTCTTGCATCGCCTCGAGTATGGGATAAATCGATGCGAGGGCGCCGACACCGGCTTCGCTGTTCGTCGTTGCGCCGGCGGGGTAGAGTTTTACTGCATGCACGAAACCACTTTGTCGGGCGCGACGAATTTCATCTGGCGTGGTCGAGCCGGTGAGGTAGATCGTCATCAACGGTTCGAAGGTCAGGTGCGGCGGCAGTGCTGCGATGATGCGGCCGCGGTAGGCTTCAGCTTCAGCAACCGTCGTCACGGGCGGCTTGAGGTTAGGCATCACAATCGCGCGGGCAAAACGTTCTGCCGTGTGCGGTAAAACCGCCGCCAGTGCAGCGCCATCGCGCAGGTGCAGGTGCCAGTCATCGGGCTTCAGAATTGTGATTGTGGCACCGGCGGCGGCAGGCATGGCGCGAAAGTGCGCTCTGAAACAGGTCTACAAGTGCAAAAGTACACGCCAACGCATCGGCCGAATATAAACATTCCCGGGTGCAGAACAACCTGCTCACTATCTGCGGGCTTTCGACAGTGCGTGCCCTCGCGGCTGACGCACCGCAGCGCATCGAGCGGCTGTTTTTTGACGAAGCGGCCGCACCTCTGTTTGCAGAAGCCTGCCGCTATCTTTCGCAGAAACGCAAGATCTATCGGCTGGTAACGCCAGCTGAACTCAAAAAAATCGCCGATACCGCGCACCACCAGGGTGTCGCTGCGGTGATACACGCACCCGAGTCTTTGCCCCTCGAGAGGCTCGAGTTGGCGCACAGCACGCTCTGTCTGCATGACGTTCTGAATCCTCATAACGTTGGCGCGATCATGCGCACGACAGCTTTCTTCGGCGTGCGCGATCTTATCATGAGCCGAAAGACCTATGAAGCGGCGATGACTGCCTCGGCCTGGCGGGTTGCCGAAGGTGGCATCTCGCTCACGCACTGCTACGTTTACGAAGATGCAAGAGACCTGCTCGCCAGAGCGAAGCGCAGAGGTTGGTGGTGCGCCGCGGCCGTGCGGCCCGAGCGGGCAACCCTGCCATCGCTTGAATCGATAGCGGCGCGTGCCGCCAACGCACCTGTCGTTGTCTGCCTGGGCAACGAAGAACAGGGCCTACCGCCGGCATTTGTGGCGGGTTGTGGTTACAGATTTACTATTGCGGGGTCGGGCCGGGTTGAGTCACTCAACGTCTCAGTGACGGCGGCTCTTTGTCTTGAGAAAATGTCACAGCGTCACTCTGGCCGAAAGCCAGAGTGACTTATGAAATCAGCTCTTAACGCCGGTTTGCTGCTGGGCTGAACCGCCCGCTGATTCGGTCGTGGGGCCGGTTGAAACACCCATTTCAATCTTGAATTGTTTGACAAGTTCAGCTGCGCGAATTTTTTCTGCGTCGGCTTCGATCGCTTCTTTGGCTTTGTCACCTTTGCTGACCGCCATATCGAGTTTAACCTCGGCCATCGCGCCTTCTTTTTCAATGCGCTTTACCATTTCGTCGTGCGTGTGGTCGACACCGCCCGCGGTAAATTGTTCCATAGTGTCTGCGACTTCTTTCTGCCACTTTGCGCGTTTGGCCGTTTCAATCGCGTCGAGCGCTTCTTTGGTTTTTCTGTCGAGTTCTTTCATGAATGCCACCTTTGCCTGCTCACCCTTTTCTGCGGCTGCATTCGCCTGCGCCAGCTGCTGTTCGAGCTTTGCGACCTGGGCTTTATTGTGTTCAAGCTGCAGCGCATATTCGGCTGCGATATCTTCACGATTTTGCCCGATCGCCGCTTTCACATTGGCGATCAATTTTGCCTGTTCGCCCTCGAGTTTCTGTTTCTCTTTATCGACAAGCTTCGCGTTTGCGCGCAGCATAGCGATATTTTCATTCATTTTGGGCACTTTGTCGCGCATGTCGCGAATATTCTGTTCAAGAATCAACGCTGGATCTTCTAATTCAGAAACCCAGCCGCCGAAAATCGAGCGCAGTGCGCGCTTAAACCGTTGCCATAAACTCATGGGTAAAGGTGTGCCGGCCCAATCGCGGGGCAAGTCTTTTTACGTTTGGGCAACAAAATCTACTTGTCTTTTTACTGCCCGGCACAAACCTGCAATGTTTGTCAGCGAACGGGCACGATGCAAGAAATTCCACTGCACCAGATCGATAACTTTATTCTGCTCTTGAAGTGGGCGCACCAAAAAGGTTTCGCCGTTGCTGAAGAACATGTGATGCAGCCGCTGCAGTTATATTTTGGTTCACGGGACACCGAAAACAGGGCAGATCTAACGAAGAGTCTCGAAGTTCAGCGGAAAATGCGCGAGTGGCGTATTGTCTCCAATATCTATAAGCACCTTATGCACGCTCATTGTTTTGAGGCAGACCACCACCCGCTGGTGAACACGCTCAACGCATTTCTGTTTGACCTTCAGGGCGAGCCGGCCCTGCGCAAAACAACGTTCGCCTATGAGTTTTTTAAGGCATTTGAATGGCCTCTCAAAAACCTGCAGTCCATAGTTTCGCAAGAGGTTGTGACAGGCATCGAGAGGGTGTTTGATTCACACGATGACGTACACGTCGTCGTCTCGCATTCGCTCACGACCAACCAGCAATATTCGCTGAACGCCGAGGCGCGGGCCCTCTATAATCGCATTGAGCTTGCCTATGCCCGTGGCGACGAGACCCAACTCAGCTATCTGCTTGCGCAGTTTACCGGCAGATTCTGCAATTTTCCCGAAGTGGCATTTCGCTCAGAAGTCGATGAAATCATCGAAAAAATCGTCGCCGACAACGCGGCATTTCGCCACGATATGCGTTCGCGTCTCGCCGTGCGGCTTTTTCAGGCAATCGCCAAAGCCGTAGAAAAAGCAGATATCAAAACCGCGGTGCGCGGCATTACGACATACGTCATCACGTTTCAAGACGATCTGAGTTTGCCGTACCGCGGTGAGCTCGATGCCATCGAAGAAAAAATGTACCGCTTTATTGCGAGGCATAACCTCTGGCATCGGGTAAAGTTGGGGCACGCGGCATCACGTAACAGCGACGCATGAGGTTTAAGGTAAGACTATGAGCATACGCATTAACAAACGCAGCAATGACAAGTACTCCATCTACCAGCTAGAAGGCCGTCTCGATACCGCAGGCAGCGCGGTGCTGAAGCTCGAGCTTGACATGGAATCGCAGAACCCTTCTGGCAGCATTATTCTCGACATGAGTCAGGTAACGTTCATCAGCTCGGCGGGAATCGGCGTGACTGTCAAAACACATTCGTTGCTGAAGCAAAAAGGCTACGAGATTCGTGTCGCCGCACCCAATGACGAAGTGAGAAAAATTTATGACCTGCTCGGGTTCTCACATGTGATCAGGCTCTATGCAAATCTCGGCGACGCCCTGAAGGATTAAACTCGGTGACTGCCACGCACCGAAAGATATCAATTATAACAAAAATATTCTCGGTTTTTCTTGCGATCACGGCGATCAACCTGGCACTGATCTATGTGTTCATCGGCAGCGGGCAAATCGACTTAATCAGCCGCAACGGACTGTTGACCGCCGAAAACGCCGGCCTGCGCATCGCGCACGAGATTCGGGTTGCGGGGTTCGTCGAGAAAAAGTCAAGCGCCGAAAGGCTGACTCAGAAGCTGCGTGAAGAGACGTTACCGGGCCTCAGAAGCTGCATAGTCTTGCGCGGCGATGACAAGCTCGAGTCGCCGCTGATGCCGCAGGTTGTGAGGGCGCTTCGCTTCTATGAATCTGAGCGGCGACTCTTTGTCGCAGACCTCGAGCGCCAGAACTTTTCTGCCAATCTTTTTGTCTCTATACCATCTGCGACAAAGAGATCGGAAGAGCACACG
>JAKQXK010000211.1 GCA_029561505.1 Spirochaetota bacterium
GACCCCGAGAGGAATCGAAATGCTGTAAACGATGAATACGGTAATGAGATTAAAGAATAGGGTGATTGGCAGCGCTTCGCCAATCTTGGTGAGCACCGGTCTGTGGTCGATGCGGCTTTCAGAAAAGTCGAGTGTGAGAATATTTTTCCACAGTTTGAGGTATTGAACATGAAGAGGTTGGTCAAGACCATAATAGGCGCGCATCTTCGTTTGAAACTCGTCGAGACCCGAGCTTTCTTTCATTCCATCGGGCCCCATCGAAGCTGTCGTCAGAGCATCTGGACGCAGCTTAATCAGAAAGAACGTGATAGTAATGATGCCGACAAAAGTCGGTATCATGAGCAAGAATCTGCGTAGAGCATAGCGCACGTGCGAGCGAACACGATGCAAAGAGAGAGTGGGTCAACAATTAAAGCGGTGCGGGCAAAAAAGTGGCGAATCTTTGAGAAAAAAACGGCAATTTCTGGTATTTAGATATTAGATGCAACCGATAAATGCTTTGGAATATTACCATACGTCTGTAACTTTGCGCGCGCGATCGGTAAGGCGTGTGCGCGCAGTGCGCAAACTGCTTTCGCGCGCGTGTATTGAGTTTTCAGAATCACGAGTTTTCGATGAACTCCTCCGCCTCTACCTGCGACTATGGAGGGCAAATGGCCCTAAGCCGGCAACCCTCAGGCGGTATAATACCGACGGACATGCATACAGAATCAGACCGTTCTACATTAATCGCGTGCTGCATGCCGTTGCTGCTCAGCGCGCCATGCACTCGGGGGAGTCGCTATCGCGCATGCTTGACTTTGCAATACGCCGTTATTCACAGCGTCTCTTAGAAGACTCCATGAGTTCTAGTAGGTTCTTGTCTCTGGCAGATCGTAATCGTTGGTCCGAGAGGTATCGCCTGCGAAGACATCGTGAGGCTTTTTTTATTAGCTACGTCTGCAAAACCCAGACCAATCTTGCCGCGAGCCTCATGTTGCACCAACAAAGCTCTCTGATCCTCAAGAAGGGCCTTTCACCGGCAGAAATTTTCGTTTGCATGAAGAATTCTGCTTAGAGCGCTTCCTTGAATATAGAACTACTGCACATTTCGCTGTGCAGAACATCTCTCGCCTTGGATAAAGGCATGGCCGAATACCCGGAAATCCATGCGCAAATTGTTACGTTGGACTTTTTATTTGGGCTTATTGGGGGGGCTCACTTTCGCTGGCCTGCAGTTTTGGCTGGTTTGGTCCTCGCGCGGCCAAATCTACGGTTCGCGAAGCAACCCAAATCTCCCCCATCCCGCGCAGGTTGCGCTGATTCCCGGAGCGAGCGTCTTACCTAATAAAAAACCCTCCAACACTCTGGTTGGGCGTTTGCGTGCCGGTATCGAGCTATATAATAAGCAAATCGTCCCGAAGCTCTTACTTTCCGGCGACAACACGCGCAAGTTCTACGACGAGGTGCACACAATGCGTGATTATTGCCTGCGCCATGGCGTGAAAGGTGAAGACATATTCCTGGATCATGCCGGAGTCCGTACGTTCGATACCATGAGTCGGGCTAGACTCTCTTTTCAGGTTAGAACCGCAATCGTCGTGAGTCAGGATCTCTATTTGCCGCGAGCCCTATTTCTGGCGAGGGCGCAGGGTATTAAAGCCGAAGGTTTCATCGCTGAATCTTCTTCATTCGACAGCACATGGCAGGCATTCTTGCGCGAATATATGGCCCGCTTGAAGTCGTTGCTTGATGTTTACGTGCTGAAGCCTGAGGTCGCGCAAGACGAGCCAAAACCTGTATCCGGTGATGGCCGTTCAACCTGGAAAGAGGGCAATAAAGAATATTGAGTCCAGATTCCGGAGCTGTGTCAATCGTCTGCTCTACCAAAAAACCGGGCAAAATCAGAGCTAATTACAATTGACACTGCAAAATTGAAATGGACGTCGGGAAACAGATGCTCACCGAAAAGCTCAAGAATCTTGAGCTGCCTCCGATGCCGCAGGTAGCTGCGCGCGTCATGCAGATTGACGAAAGCCAGATCAGCGTATCGGCCGAGCAGATCAAGAACATCGTACAGGCCGACCTCGCCCTTTCGACGAAGATTCTCAAGCTTGCGAACTCCGCATTTTACGCCCGTGGCAACCGCATCAACAACCTGTCTCAGGCGATCGCTTTATTAGGATTCAAAACCGTCAAGGGACTTTCACTTCTCGTTTCAGCGGCTTCGATTATTCCCAAAAAGGGCAATTTCAAGATCATGAAAGAGCTCTGGATGCGTTCTGTTCTGAGCGCGCTGATTGCAAAAATAATCGCAGAGCGTGTCGGCAAAGACAAGGTCAAAGACGAAGTTTTCATGGTGGGTTTGCTGCGCCAGATTGGCAAATCGATTCTGGCCAATCAGTTTGCCGAAGAGTATGCGATTTGCTTTCAGATGTCAGGTGATGCAGGTGATGAAGAAAAGCTACATCAACTGGAAAATATGAAGTGGCAGTTTACTTCTGCCGACGCTTCGGCATTCGCGATGAAAACCTGGAACTTTCCTTCAGAGCTTGTCGATTCGAGCGATGTATTGAGGTATAAAATATCAGATGCACTGCAGCTAGAGAAAGAACAACCACTGGTGATGCCTGTAATTCTTGCTGAATACATCGTCTTGATTTCTGGCTACACTGAATCATTCAAGCCAGACCAGAAGCTCAAAGATAAGCTACTTACTGAATTCAAGCAAATTTGCCCCGTCTACCAGATTGATGACGTAAAGCAGAAGTATTATCTTGAAGACCTGCGGCAGGTTATCAAGCAAGACTCGTTTTATTCTTTTTGTGGTGAGCTCTTTTCAGATTGATCTGATGCGGTCTCACGTTTCAGGTAGTCACCGCTTTTCTGTACAAGATTAAGGGCCTCCATACGCTCGCGCGCGCGCTTCGCCGTTTCTGAATTTGGATCAATCGCATTTAGCTCTTTGTAGATTCTGACTGCAGTATCTTCGTGGCCTTGCAGCTCATGCAGGCGGGCAGCTTCAAGATTGTAGGCTAACCCAAGTTGGCTCACGCCTAAGGTACGGTATAGCTCTTCGTATTGTCGGGCGGCGAGATCGTAGCGCTGGCGCTTTTCGTAGATGCGCGCCATGTTTTCCCGGGCTTCGCGCACACGCACATGCCAAGGAAAAACACGCACAAATTCACGGTAAGTCTGCAGTGCTTCACCGTAACGCTTTTCCTTTGCGAGTGAGTGCGCGAGATTCACGGCGAGGTCACCCTGCTGTTGTTCGAGAGGTGTGATTGCATCGGTCATCTCGACGGGATGGCAGGTTTCGGTTGCGCCGCCCGCGCATGTAAACTGGCTCTGGTTGCCGCTATTGGTCGCCTGCGCGAAAGCCATGCTGCCGAGGGCCACCGACGCGACGCACACGCCAAGAAATCCGCACTTTGCCATATTATGTCACATCG
>JAKQXK010000679.1 GCA_029561505.1 Spirochaetota bacterium
CAACCGCAATCTGCACACGCTCGAGATCGATATGACGCGTGCAGAAAGGCTTGCAGAATTAATACCCGAGACCCGGCGCCGCGATCTGGTGCTTGTTGCCGAATCGGGTTATGGCTCGACTTCGCTGACCATGGGCACGGCGCGTGACCAGTTGCTCGCGTTGCCGCAGCATTTTGACGCGGTTCTTATGGGAACCGGGTTTATGCAAGAAAGTGATCCAGCTGCGAAGCTCAAAGAGATCTTCGGCTTCTGACGCTGCCGCCGCCAACGCAACGGGTGTCTTGCGTTCTATTTGTTTGCGGTGAATTACAAGCCACCGAATTTGCGCTTGCGGCGCATGAATTCAGCCACCGCTGCATCGACGTCTGCAGCTGAAAATTCAGGCCAGGTTTTTTCCGTGAACCAGAGCTCGGCGTATGCAGCCTGATAGAGCATGAAGTTTGACAGGCGCTGTTCGCCCGCGGTGCGCACCAGCAGATCGATTTCGGGTAAATTCGGCTGCCACAGCAACTTCTTGAATTGTTTTTCTGTTGGTACTTTTAATGATTTGCCAGCACTCGTGGTTGCCCAAGCGGCCGCCGCGCGGTGCAATTCATCGCGCGCCCCGTAGTTCAGGCAGAAGTTCGCGGTGAGTTTCTTGCCTTTCGCGGTGCGCTGCATCGCGTCTGCCAAGAGGTCTCGGCTTTTGCGAGGCAGGCGGCTCAGGTCGCCCGACGTGACGATGCGCACTCCATTCGCCACCATCTTTTCGAGTTTTTTTACGATAAACTCGTTCAATAGATTAAAAATGGCGGTTATCTCGGCCTTCGGGCGGCGCCAGTTCTCAGTCGAGAATGCATAGAGGCTCACATACGGAATTTTAATTTTGAGAAGATGATCGAGCAATCGGTCTATCGTTTCAGTGCCTTCGCGGTGGCCTTCGCTGCGTTTCAGCCCCCGCGAGGTTGCCCAGCGCCCGTTGCCATCCATAATGACGGCGATGTGCTGCGGCTGTGTGGGCATAATTCAGGCTTGAGAGATTGGTTTCACCAATCTTTCAAACCGTCATAATGTCTTTTTCTTTTGAGGCAAAAAGATCATCCATCTTCTTGATGTGGTCGTCGGTGAGCTTCTGCACCTGATCGCTGAAGCCTTTGATCATGTCTTCAGATACGCTGCCGCCCTTGAGCTTCTTGAGAGCATCGTTGGCGTCACGGCGAATGTTGCGAACCGCAACCTTGTGGTCTTCGACCTTGCTTTTCGCCAGTTTCACCATTTCTTTGCGGGTTTCACCGTTCATTTCTGCGAGGTTAATGCGTATCATGACCCCGTCGGTGTTTGGGTTAAAACCCTTGCCCGATTTCTGAATTGCTTTTTCGACTGCCTGCAGCTGAGATTTATCCCACACGTCGACGGTGATGAGCCTTGGCTCGGGTGCGTTGATCGAGGCAACCTGATTTAATGGCATGTTCTGGCCATAGATCTCAACCCGAATATCTTCGACGAGCGAGGGCGTTGCCCGGCCCGATCTGATCTGCGCCATCTGGTGGCTCAGGTCGTTCAGGCTCTTGTCCATGCGGCTGCCTGCGTCCGCAATAATTTTATTCGCTTCTTCACTCATAAAATTCGCTATCTCCGTTGGCGTCTATCAGGGTGCCGATCGGTTTGCCCTGAACTGCTTTTTTGAGGTTACCCTCTTTGCCCATGTCAAATACCTGAATGGGCATCTTATTGTCGAGACAAAGGGAAAACGCTGTCGAATCCATTACCTTGAGTTGTTTCACGAGCGCGTCTTGAAAGCTGAGGTGCCGGTAGCGTTTAGCCGACGGGTTTTTGACAGGGTCAGAATCGTAAACTCCGTCGACTTTGGTTGCCTTGAAAATGACATCCGCATCGAGTTCAACTGCTCTGAGCGCCGCTGTCGTGTCGGTCGTGAAGTAGGGATTGCCGGTGCCACCCGAAAGAATGACGATGCGTTTCTTTTCGAGGTGGCGAATCGCCTTGCGGCGGATAAACGGCTCAGCGACAGACTTGATCTCTATGGCGGTCTGCAACCTGGTCGTCAGGCCTTCTTTTTCGAGAAAGTCTTGCAGCGCGAGCCCATTGATGACGGTGGCCATCATACCCATGTAGTCGCCGATCGCGCGGTCCATGCCGTCTGACGCAGCCTTGATACCGCGAAAAATGTTACCGCCGCCGATCACAATCGCGAGCTCAACACCGTCGCGGTGAATATCGCGTATCTCTTCGGCGAGGGCCCGGATAATTTTGACATTGATGCCGACCTTATCGTCGCCGGCGAGAACCTCACCTGAAAGTTTGAGCACCACCCTGCGAAATGCCCTTCCCTCGGTGGTTCCGCGGGAGGGTTTTTCGCTTGTGGTGCTCATTTTCTGACGGTGGTACCTATTTCAGCGCGTAGCGTACGAAACGGCCAACGGCGATGTTTTCGCCGAGCGTCGCAATGTTTGCCTTGATAATGTCGCCGACGGTCTTGTCTTGCTCTTTAACAAATGGCTGGTCGAGCAGGCAGATGTCTGAAACAAATTTCTTGATTTTGCCTTCGAGAATCTTGTCGACCTTGTCTGCCGGCTTGCCTTCTTCGATAAGCGCAGCACGCTGCACTTCTTTCTCTTTTTCGATCACGTCGGCGTCGACGTCTTCAGCTTTAACAAACTGCGGGTTTGTCGCTGCGATATGCATCGCAATGTTGCGGCCGAGTTCGAGAAATTTTTCATTGCGCGCGACAAAGTCTGTCTCGCAGTTCAGCTGCACGAGCACGCCGATTTTGCCGTTGTGGTGCACGTATGACACAATCGCGCCTTCAGACGCTTCGCGGTCCATCTTTTTAACGGCCTTAACAATGCCGCGCTCGCGAAGCAGCGATGCTGCCTTTTCGAGGTCGCCGTTTGTTTCTTCGAGAATTTTCTTGCAGTCGAGAATGCCCGCAGAGGTCATCTCGCGCAGGGTTTTAATTTTTTCCTGATCTATTGCCATGTCTATAACCCGCGATTAACCGCGCGCCTCTTCATATTTCTGTTCGATCTCTTCGAGGTCGTCGAGTTTTTCCATTGATGACTTCAACTGGTGCTCGTCCATGCTCTCGCCTTCTTCAATTTCGACCTGAGCGAATTCGCCGCCCTCTTTGCCTTCTTCAACGGCGTTTGCCATGATTTCGAGAAAG
>JAKQXK010000702.1 GCA_029561505.1 Spirochaetota bacterium
TGGCTGCCACGCAGCTCTTTCAGCACACTCGCAAGCCGCCCGCGGTCGAGGCCCAGCGCAATCAGGTCTTTCTTGAGCGCAAAATTTCCATTGGTATAGGCGAGCAGCAGGTGCTCGAGCGAGAGATACTGATCGCCGAGCCCCGACATCTCTTTTTCGGCAAGCTGCATAAATTTGCGCGCATCACCCGAGAGGTTTTGTCCGGGTTCAAAATTGCCCTGAGCGCGAGGCAGCCGCGCGAGATAATTTTCAAAAAGAGCTGTCGCCTGGGCCGGTTCGATATTCAGCCGGTGCAGAATCTGCACAGGCAAACCGTCGGCCTCATCGAATAGCGCCGCCATGAAGTGTTCGGGCGTAATATCGGCATGCCCGAGCTCTTGCGCCTTCGTTACCGCACTCTGGTAAACCGCGCGTGTCTTGATCGTCATATTTTCGCCAGCCATAGTTTTCTCCTGTGGGTCAGGTTCATGCCTTATCCCCAAGCGAACCAGAGTGATAGCACTCTTGGCTCTATAGTGCTAATATAGCTTATGCAGAGCAATCTGTCTTTTTTTTAAGAGGATTTATTTCTCAAATGCATGAAATTCGCAGCTTCGACAATGGCCGCAGCCGTCACGCCGGTTTAACGCAGCCGGTTCTTGACCGCACGCTGCCAGGGCATGCTCGGGATCAACTAAAGATTCTGCCTGAGCCAGGCGGCGTCGATTCGCCTCGGAAAATAAAGGCCGTCGGTGCCCAGGTGAGGGCTGTACTTGCCACGGAGCTTGATCTCGAGGCACTCAGTCCCCTGCCACATCTGCGTATTGCGGTAGAGCTGCTGAATCTGAAGCCGCAGCGTCTGGTAGCTGACTCCCGAGCCGAAGTTGACATCAAAGTCTACGACCGTACATTTTCCCTGAACCGAAGCGCTCAGCACGCGCGGCTTGCGGATAAACGAATCTATGAAGTCTTTGTCCTGCTCCGCGCCCGAAGGCCCGCGAATCAGTTCATTGAGCCGCCCCTTGAGGTCGCCGGCTGCACTTGGTCTTGAAAGGCGGGCCAGCACCGGCTGCCCCTTCTGGTTTAAGCGGTAAAAGTAGAATTTTGCGGCAGATTCTGCGACTACGGTTTCGTCGCGCCGCTCTGTCAGCGTTTCACCGGCCTCTTCGCTGAGTTCGGCCTTTAGATTACCGGGTTCTGCCACCATCGGCACTTCGTCTGCAGCTACGTTGCGCGAGACCCGTGATTTTTCAGCCGGTTTCACCGCAGAACCCGAGGTGCCGATCTTCTGTGACAGCCAGTCGCGGGCAGTCTTACGCCAACCTGACTCCTGGCCAGTCGCGCGACCCTGCACCTTGCTCACCTTCTGTGGCGACGCAGGCTCTGTCAGACGATCAATAGCGAAAAAGCCCCAGCCGATGACGCCCAGAACAAAAAGAATGGTGACGAGGTTTTGCCCGTCACCTCCCGCTGGTTTTCTGCCGTTACGGCTCACATCTAAATATCGGCATTTCGCCTGTGTTGCCTTGATGCCTGATCGACAAAACGCGTAGCGTCAAACCCGGCCTTAGGCGGCAGGTCGGCTCGTCAAGATGCGCGCTGAACCCGGTAGATGAGGTCTTTGAGCCTCAACCTCAAGGTTCCCTCATATTTTTCGCCGCTGCGGGTCTCAAAGACGACTCGGGTCTTACCATCAATCAGACCCTCGAAAAATGCGCTCCACGCTGCCCGCTCAGCCTCGGTCACTTCGTCTGGCTTGACGAAAGGCAGAAAATCCTGGTGCATGCGCCGCGCGAATGCCTCACGGTCATAATTCTCTTTGTATTCCACGAGCGCCTCGACCATCATCAGG
>JAKQXK010000013.1 GCA_029561505.1 Spirochaetota bacterium
GGTGGCGCTGCTGCACGACGAGGTACCGCACCTTCTCACCCGGCGCGACCTCAATACCCGCATCATGCAGAGAGCGCATCGTCAGCGAGGTGCCGTTCATAACCTGGTAGTCTTCAATCGCGTGGCTTGCTGTTCGCCGCAACAGCAATTGGCGCCACGAAACGCTGAGGCTACGCAGTTCAGTCACCCGCGATTCGTAAAGATTCTGCGCCGCGGGAAAAACCGCAGCGACCTCAGCAGCGGTGAGACAGTCTTTCATCAGCAACAAAAGTTCGCGCTGAAAATCAGTGATATACTGCGGCATGTCTTTACGGCGGACTGCGATGCCCCGAAGCTTAAACTTGCCTGTCTGAAAACGCCCCATATAACGGTTCGCTACCGGCATGCGACTGTCGCTGCGCGACGGCAAGAACAGCGCCCATGAGTAGATACCTTCGGTGCTCATCTCGACGCTGGTTTCGTGGTAGATTTCTGAACAAAGCGCGCTGATCTCGTCTGCGGTGAAATTACTTTCGTCGTGTTTGGCGACAAAAATACAATCGGTTATCGCATGCACGAGTTCAAAACCATGGCGTTCGGCAAGTTCGATCGCCTTGAGAAGTTTGTCGCGCCCGAATGCAGTGACGCTCTCATGGCTTTCGAGCTTACCAAACTTCGCGTTACGAAAGCCAAGGTAACCAAAACTCACGACATTCATCCATTTGAGGCTGTCGGTGCGCTGCTCGTAGATCGCCCGCATTTTTTCATCGAGGGGTTCTTGTAATTTGGCTTTGTAATACCGCCGCCGCGACAGAATATGCTCGAGCGCATCGGAAACCACGCCGCGCGGCTTCGTGCAGATATGATAGCCCGTCTCGGGAACGCGCGGTGCAGCTGTGTCATCTTTGCAGCACGGGCAGTTGATTGTCTCTGGCGATATATTGTGTCTGTGCATAATTGTCGGGTACATCTGCGAAAAATCGAGCTGCGCAACGTTATGCCGCACCACACCCTTGCTGATATCGGGTTGATAGATGAGAGAACCTTTATCATAGAGCTGTAGCTCGTACCATGTCTTGCGGTTTTCAAGCGCGCTCTTTTGCCATGGTACCAGATAGTTTTTTCTGATCGCGACGTCAGATTCCATATCGGTGAGCGCATTGCCGGTTGACGCACGCGCGAGACGCTGCACACCCATGCGGCTGATGCGCGCAAGTTCAATCGTACCCGCAAGATCGGTATGCTTAAACGTGAATGAGTTGTGCTGATCAATGTGCCAGCGCCCATAAAGCGGATACGAAGCGGAGCGGTAGATCCAGCTGCCATAGGTGTTAAAGCTCGATCCCTTTTTGCGAATGCTGCGGCTGATCGGCGCTGCGAGGTCGCGGTCGAGTTCGAGGCGAACACCGGTTTTCTGCGCAGTCTCGTATAAAAACGGAAATATTATCTGGTCGCCGTAAGCCGAAATGATACAATCAGGGTTCTCTGCGCGAATGATTGCGTTGAGTTTGTGGATATAGTCTTCACCACGGCGTTCGGCGAGTGTGTATTGACGATCCTCAATTTGCAAAATTAACGGATTTGCGGCGCTGACCCCAAGACGGTGGCTGTATTTCAGCGCCATTTTCAGAATGCGCAGCGTGGGCAGGCGGTATTCGAAATCGTACGCGCTGCCCGAGGTTTCGATTGCAACAAGCCGGTTGCTGCGGCCAGAGATTTGGGTGCGCACTTTGACGGGCGCAAGCGGATAGAGCTCGCGCGACGAAAGATAGCTCGAAACGGGGTCAAGATCGGAGTGATAGATGTCAAACCTGCCATAGAGCGTGAACAGGCGGCGCTTCAGCCCCATGAGCATGCCGGGGTCGGCGATTTCAATACGGAGCGCATCGACGGTGCGGTTTTCATAAAAGAGCAGCTTCTTCTCGAACCGGGGCGGTGAAGCCAGCGCGCCGATCGCTGCGAGTCGTGCCACGACCTTCTGGCCTATTTCGGGATTCGCGCAAACATAAATAACCGGGAAAAAGGTTTCAGCGACCTGCAGCAGCCGGCGGTCGTCGTCAAGCAACCAAAGATAGATCTGGTCGCCGACGCTGTAGGCGTCGAACAGATAGCCGGTGAAGTCCCAGCGTGCGGTGATGCCGGGTGATGGCATTTTAAGGCGCGGGTCAGGCGGCTAGCGGTGGGTGGTTTTCTTCTTTGGCTTTGGCTTGTGGTCTAAACTCTATACTTTCGTCAATATGGATTCCAGCTTTCGACCACTTCTTGACTTTCATAGAATAGTTATTGAAACCTGTACGGTGTCTGGGCTGAGCCTGACTTAACATTCGCATGATCATGCTGTAGACAAGCAAAGAGACACTGACCCTCTGCGCCGCCGCCAGAGCGTGCAGCTTGTTATAGACCTCTACCGGCCAGTAAACCGGCACAATTTCATACGCATCTTTCGTGTGATTATAGCACCTCGCCCTGTCGCGGCATGCTTTGCCGCTCAGCGCATGCGCGATGCACTGGTCGAGCGCCTGAAGCCAGACCTTCTGGTATAACTTGAATAGAGTCATAAACCCTGCTGGCAGCGACACCGTTGTTTTTATATTATTGCGTTTCCACCCCTGCATAAAGTTCTCCCTGGTTTTTTATATTTTTTTTGAGTTCATTGATTTCACGTTTGAGCTGCACGAGCATCGCCATGCTCATCGAATCGAAGGCGTTCGGGTGCTGCGCCATAACGCCTGCCTGCACCTGCATTTTGGCGACGCGCATGAGGTCATCGAAAGCCTCACGGTCTTCGCGGCGCAGCGTGCGGCGGTAGTTATCGAACCGGTGCATCACCTGTTCGATGACCAGAGAATAAGGGACAACGGTGCGGCCCATATCAGCAAGAGCTTTCGCGCTGGCGCATGCGCGCGAGGTATTCGACAGAAAGCGCACGGTTAATGACGTCGTGCGGGTTTACCTTAAACGCAAAAGAAATCGGCTGCTTGCGATTTTTATTGAGAGAATCCCACAGCGAGAGCTTGAGCAGGCGCTGGTGTAGCTCTTCTGGGTTGCTGGTCGCGAGTGAGTTTTTATTCTTTTTCATTTTCTTCTCCTTTTTACATCATGCACCGCTAAGCGGTGCATAAAAATTCAAATAAATGCAAACTGCATCTGCGCGGTTTGGCCAGGCAGGGGTGTGTTCTTGAGCAGGTGCGCGCTGGTTGTACTTTCGCGCATGCTCGCCGAACCGGGCAGACTCAGAATCTCTTTGCTGATTCTACCATGCGTGCTATAGCGCAGGCGCCACGCATCGGCGGCCCCGGCATTCGCCAGGTTAAAGCTGCTGCCGGCGACGAGCGGCTTCATATCGGTAAGAAATGTGCTGAACGCGGGTGCGGCGTATGACGGCCTTTCGACGACGAAGAGCGCCACCCCGCGTTCATGCGCATTGGCAAAAAACCTTACCAGCTTCTGGATCAGAAACAGCCCCTCATCGAAGGCGACATCGCCGTCAAAAAACTGTTTCGCAGGCGCAAGAATGAAGACGACTTCATTTTTTTTCAATTCTTGCACTGCATCGAGAATCTGGTATGGTGTGAAGGCACGGGTGATCGTAATGCTGTCGGCGATCGACTCGGGCGAAACCTGCTGGCGCAGAGCCTCGTCAGAGATCGCATAGGTATTAAAGCGCATCGCGCAGTCGATCGTGTGCGTCTTGATGCCGGCGATTGCCATACGCGTCTGCCAGACCTGAGTGAGCGAAAACACCGCCGGC
>JAKQXK010000014.1 GCA_029561505.1 Spirochaetota bacterium
CCGCCTTTTTCTGCTTCGAGGGCGCGCGTGACAGAAGTGCCCCCCCCCCAGGGTACAACCGCAATACGCCTGAGGTTGCAATAACCGATAACTTTGATGATATCTTCTTCGGTTCGCGGTGACACGACCGCATCGGGCACGTTCACAACCTTGCCCATGCGCATACGCAGAATATCGCCGTAATATTTACCGAACGAATGCCGCGCCCGGCTGAAGTCATCGACCTGAACGTTGTCGCTGCCGACAAAGCGCATGAGATCGCGCAACACCTGGCGGGTCAGGCGGCTTTTTTTCGCGAGCTTCACTTCTTGTTGTGCATTGGCGTTATAAGGCAGGTCACGCACCTCACTGTCTATGCCAAGCAAGTGCTTAAAATGATTGATATGGTGCTCAATCGTCGAATCAATTTTCTTTTCGGTGTCGCCCCAGTTATAGACGTTCTTCCAGATCTTGCGCATGCTCCGCTAAACCACCTTTTGACAGCAAGGCAAGAAGAAAGCGTGTGCAAAAGCGAATATCGCACAGGCCAGATTTGCCGGGTGACGGCCGGCATGACCTACCCCGATTTACGAAAAAATGCGGTTCTTATTCTCCTTTACATGCTGTCTTTAATCTCAAGGCCATACCGCCCCGATTTCGCCCGCGCGCTGAAAATTCTGGCTTCGAAAATTGCATCGCAGCTGATTCTGCGGTGTATATTGAAGCCGTAAGTGAGCGCTGGCTACCCGTTTTGCGCGCAGCTTCGCCGCAACCGGGCCGCAGGGGCACCAAAGAGGAAACATGGCAGATTTAGATGAAAAACCGTTGATCGTACAGTCAGACAAGACTTTGCTTCTCGAAGTTGATCACCCGATGTTCGAGAGCGCGCGCAGCGAAATCTCGAAGTTTGCCGAGCTCGAGAAATCGCCGGAGTATCTGCACACCTATCGCATTACCCCGTTGTCACTCTGGAACGCGGCCGCATCAAAGCTGAAGGCAGAACAGATTGTCGACACGCTCTACCGATTCTCAAAATATCCTGTGCCGCAGGCGGTCAGCGCCGACATCTACACGCAGATCGGTCGATATGGTAAACTGAAGCTTGACCGCGACGATCGCGGTGACCTCGTGCTCAAATCGACTGACCCACGGTATATCGCCGAGGTGATACGCAATAAAAAAGTTCAGCCTTACGTTGAAGGCCCGAAAAACCCAAACGAAGTTTACGTTAAAGCAGATTTTCGCGGGCATATCAAACAGGCGCTCATCAAAATTGGTTTTCCCGTTGAAGACGTCGCGGGTTACGAAAAGGGTAACGACTTCAAATTTGATCTGCGGGCGAAACTTGCCACCAGCGGCAACGACTTTGTCATTCGCGACTATCAAGATTCATCGATCAGGGCGTTTTATGCCGATGGCAGCGTCGAAGGTGGGTCTGGGGTCGTCGTTCTGCCATGCGGTGCGGGTAAGACGATCGTCGGCATCGGCGCGATGCACGCCGTAGGCGCGCAGACGCTGATTCTGGTCACGAACACCCTCTCGATCAGGCAGTGGAAAAACGAAATTCTCGACAAGACCACAATTCAAGAAAGCGAAATCGGTGAATATTCGGGCGACAAAAAAGAGATTAAGCCCATCACAATCGCAACCTATAACATTCTCACCCACCGCAAAAAAAAGGGGGGGGATTTCACCCACTTCCATTTATTCTCGTCTAACAACTGGGGTTTCATCGTCTATGACGAGGTACACCTTCTGCCAGCACCGGTTTTTCGCATGACGAGCGAACTTCAGGCAAAACGCCGACTGGGTCTCACCGCGACGCTCGTGCGCGAAGACGGTCTTGAAGAAGATGTGTTTTCACTGATTGGCCCCAAAAAATATGACGTGCCCTGGAAAGAACTCGAAAAGAAAAAATGGATCGCTGAAGCCCGCTGCGTTGAAATTCGCACACCGCTGCGCAGTCTCATGCGAGGCATGTATTCGGTGGCCGACGACCGCGAAAAGTTTCGTCTCTCGTCTGAGAACCCCGAGAAAATGCGCGTGATCGGCACCCT
>JAKQXK010000018.1 GCA_029561505.1 Spirochaetota bacterium
ACTATGAACTGTTGCGGGGCTTGGCCCCACAACAGTTCATAGAATTTCCGGGGGTTTAGCTCAGTTGGGAGAGCGTCACAATGGCATTGTGAAGGTCAGGGGTTCAACTCCCCTAACCTCCAAAAGAACAGCGAAAGAAGAAACAGATTATGCAGGCTTCGAATCGAAATTACTCCACACCCGTCAAAGATTCGAAGCTGCGAGTGGCCGTGATCACGGCTCTCTTTAATGAAGATATCACACAGGCGCTCGCCGCGGGCGCCGAAAATCAGCTGCTTGAGCTGGGCGTAGCGGCCGGCAATATTCTGAAAATCTCCGTTCCCGGCGCATGGGAACTACCTTACGCTGCGGCTCGGGTGCTTTCTGCAGATCAGGCCGACGCTGTCGTCGCCTGCGGCTGCGTCGTGCGCGGCGAAACAGGGCATTATGACATTGTGGCAAATGAGAGCGCCTCGGGCCTTATGCGCGTTGGGCTCGACTTCAGAAAACCCGTTATGAATGCCGTGCTGACGGTTGAAAACTTCGATCAGGCGCGGGCAAGGGCCGAGGCCAATGAGACCAATAAGGGCGCTGAGGCATCGCGATCGCTGGTCGAGCTCTTGAACGCATTTGCGGGGCCGGCCTAGACCATGGCGAAGACGCAACGGCAGAAGCGCCATAAGGCCCGCATTCTGGCCATGCAGGCATTGTTTCAGCTCGATACGCGCAAGGCCGAAGAGACCGTTATTTCAGATCTTACTTCATTCTCATGGATAGATTACGAAGTGCCGGCAGAAGAACGGGACTATGCTCTCGCGATCATTACCGCGACCTTCAGTCACCTTGCCGAAATCGACACCATGATTTCTGACCGCCTCGTCAATTGGGATTTCTCACGCATCTCAGGCGTCAGTCGGGCGATTCTGCGCACGGGTGTGGCGCAGCTTCTTTACATGGCCGACGAAGCCGATGCGGCCGTCGTCATCGATGAATGTATTCTATTGGCCAAACAATACGACGAAGGGCAGGCGGTTGCTTTTGTCAACGGCGTGCTCGATGACGTGCACCGTGAAAAGTTTCCCAATGCACAGGGTGCGCGCAAGAAAGCTTCGTCGGTTCAGCCAGCCAAAAAAATTCGCATTCGCGTTGCGGCACCGGTTAAAAAGTCAGGTCAAGCGTCACCGTAGTCTTTTCGAGCCTCGGTTCGGGATACAGCGTGCAAAAATAGCGAATACCCTTTTCGCGGCAAACGTCTTCGAGGTACGAATTGTAAAGTAAGCCCAGGCCCGCACCAAGTTTGTCACCACCACCCGTGTCTTCATAGAAATCGGCAAGCGCGATGCCAGCGGTATCGGTTTTCATCTTTCGGGCCAGGCCGTCGCGTGTTGAATCGGTAATGAGTCCGTAATTTGAAAGAATAATTTTAACGTTGTGTGCCTTGCCGGCATTAACGCGATCGGTTTGAAAGTGCCAGGTGACTTCGAGCATCTGGTTACTCTGCTGCGCTATCTTCACGACCTGCTCTCTGTTCAGCCTGTTGCGAAGGTATGAATCTATCTTATCGCGCGGAGCGAGGTGGTTCTTGACGATGATTCTCTCAAAATGGGCTTTCTCTGCGTTTTGTATGAATTCCATGACCAGATTGCCCGTATGCGTAGCAATCTGCGTGTTGTCGAGATACTGAAAAAACAGTTCGACGTATGCCTTTTCAATTTCTCCGCGCAGAGGCGTCTGGTAAATAATAAGATAGAGATACCAGATGCGTTTGTCTACCCAGCGCACAAACTTCTCGAGGCTGCGCATGCGCACAATCTTGTCTTCTTCGGGCAGCTTGGTATCGGCTGAAATGCGGCTGAGAACTGCGTCGATCATTTCATGCTCGATGCGCGCGAGCACAGCCTGGTTCTTTGCCATAAAATCGTCCATCAGTTTCTGCGGTATCGATTTGAAATCGACGATCGCCGCTTTTGGGTTGCGGCGGTTGTGCTCTCTGAGCACAGGAGAATCAATAACGCGGCGCGCAAGCGTCGGCGAAAGCATTTTGTAGAGCATCGCGTAAAGAATCAGATTCGTTGTACTCACGATCTGCGGGCGTTTCGTGAGAAACTCAGGTGAAGCGTAATATAATTCGTCGATATATGAGTTCATGATCAGCTTCTGCACGGTGGCGGCATTAAACGCCTGAGAGAGTAATCCCTCTTTGTTGGTGCCACCGCGTGCCGGTACACGCTGAATGGCAGTTTTTGAACCCGACAAGATGCGTATGCCTTCTGCAGAAAGCACGATGCTGGCTGGAATGTCAATGAAGCCTTTGCGCGGGGCTTCTGCCGGTGCTGTGTTCTGCATCAGTGTTTCAGATAGAATTCTTCGTAACCGTCTTTATAGACCTCAGAGCCGACGCGCCCTTCGCGCATCAGTTTTCTGAGCAACGCTTCGAGCAGCTCAAGCGCGGTGATGAAGTGGTTGCCGCCTT
>JAKQXK010000020.1 GCA_029561505.1 Spirochaetota bacterium
CGGTCGGTATGGCGACGAAGATACCCCCACACAACCTGAAAGAGGTCGTTGCCGCGTTAGAGCTTCTCATCGAAAACCCCGATGTCAGCATCAAAGAACTCATGAAAAAGGTGCCCGCGCCCGATTTCCCGACCGGCGGCATTATCATCGGCAAAGACGGACTTAAGTCAGCGTACACAACCGGCCGCGGTTCGATAAAAATTCGCGCGGTGGCAAACATTGAAGAAAATTCGCGGGGCCGCGAAGCGATTATCGTCACTGAAATTCCGTACGAAGTGCGCAAGAATGATCTGCTCGCGCGCATCGCCGACCTCGTCAATAACAAGAAAATCGAGGGCATCTCAGAGATTCGCGACGAATCTGACCGCACGGGCATGCGCATCGTGTTCGAACTCAGAAAAGAGGCGCAGGCAAATATCGTCTTGAACCAGCTCTACCAGCACACTGCGCTGCAGATCAACTACGGTATTATTTTTCTCGCTTTAGTCAACCAAGAGCCCAAGCTGCTCAACCTGAAGCAGATGCTGCAGCACTACCTGACGCACCGCCGCGAGGTGATCGAGCGCAGAACCAAGTATGACTTAAGAAAAGCTGAAGAACGCGCGCATATTCTCGAAGGCCTCAAGATCGCGCTCGACTTCATCGACGAAGTTATCAAGATTATCCGCAAAAGTGAAACCGTCGACATCGCGCGCTCGTCGCTGATGAAGCGCTTTAAACTTTCAGAAATACAGTCGAATGCGATTCTCGAGATGCGCCTGCAGAAACTGACCTCTCTCGAATCGAAAAAAATTCTCGAAGAATTAAACGAGATTAAAAAGCTCATTGGTGAGCTCAAGGCGATTCTGAAGTCTGAGAGCAAAATGCTCGGCATTATCAGAAGCGAACTCGGCGTTGTGGTACAGAAGCACGGTATCGACCGGGCGTCAGAAGTTTCGCTCGTCGACGCTGAATCGCTGAAGATGGATACCGAAGACCTGATTCAGAATGAAAATGAGGTCATCACCATATCAGAAGGCGGCTACATTCGCCGCATGCCGCTCGATACGTTTAAGCGTCAGCACCGCGGCGGCAAAGGTGTGATTTCGGGCGGCAAAAAAGAAGACGCGCTGAAGCACGTGCATTTCTGCCAGAGCCTCGATTATCTGCTGTTTTTCTCAACGCGCGGCAAAGTTTTCTATATGAAGGCTTACGAAGTGCCCGAGGCAACAAAAGATGCGCGCGGCAAACACATCAAGGGCTTTCTCAGCCTTGGCGCCGACGAAGTTGTCACTGTTATCCGTTCGGTGACAGAGTTCAGCGAAAAGAAATATCTGCTGATGCTGACGCGTCAGGGCATTATCAAGAAGCTTGAACTCGCGCAGATTTCAAACGCCAAAAAAGGCGGAGTCATGGCGATGCAGTTTAAGGCGTCTGAGAAGGACTATCTCGTCGATGTTGCAATCGTCGACGACAAAGACGATATTTTTATGGCCACGGCCGAAGGTTCTGGCCTGAGAACCAATCTCGGCAAGATGCGGCCGCAGGGCCGCGCCGCTTCGGGAATCATTGGCATGACGCTCGAAGGCCAGGACTATATGTCAGGGCTTGATGTTGTGAAGGGTAATAAATCATTTCTGCTTGTCGTCAGTGAAAGTGGTTATGGCAAACGCGTGAAATACGATGAATTTGCCTCAAAGGGCCGTGGCGGCAAAGGCATGGCGTTTTTCAAGTCGACTGAAAAAACAGGCAAGGCAGTGGCAATCCGCACGGTGACAGAAGACGCTGAGGTAATTGTCACGACGCTCTCAGGTATGGTGCTGCGCAGCGAGGTTAAACAGATTGCGCTGCAGGGCCGTACTGCATCGGGTGTTCGCGTGGTTGACATACACGGGGGCGATAAGGTCGCCGATATGACCGTTTATATTCCCGAAGCCGGAGCCAAATGATACAATTCTGGCGGCTGGGTCTGAAGCGCGCACCCGTCATGTGGGTGCTCGCGGGTGTGCTTTATCTGATCGCGTACATTGAAACGGCGGTTTTTATACGATATGAGAAATTTCTGAGTACCAGCAACACGCTGCTGCTCTACGCATTTGGCATGCTGCTGATCGGTTTTGCGTTCGGCGTGCTGATGGTACAGGCGATTCTGTGTCGATCGCTTCGCTACGAAATAGGCAACTTCGAGATGCTGGGTTTCACACGGTTTAAGATTCTGAGCTATTATTCGATGCAGAATATTTTCGTCTCACTGCTCGCGCTTTTGCCCGCAGTTTCAACTGACCTGATACTCAGCAATTTCTTCTCGCAGAAAAGTCTGCCGATCGCGAGTTTTGAGCGCGTGATAGCCGGGCAGTTTGCTCTCGGCCTTTTGCTCGTGGCGAGCTTCGGTATTTTTGCCATCATCTACTCTCGACTCTCACCCGCTCTTTTACTCAAAGAAAAAATCTGAAACCCGCGATGCTCGCGACTGAACGCGCCGCCATTGAACAGCTGACGGGGGCGTTGCTGCGCACGGTGCCAATCGCAGGCGGCAGCATCGCCTCAGTGCAGCAGCTCGATGCAGAGAACGGTGTGTTTGTGCTGAAAGCGCATGCGTCGGCCCCTGAAAAGCTGTTTGATTCAGAATCGGCATGTCTCGCAGCGCTAAGCGCTGCCGGTGTTTTGACGCCCGAGGTTCTGCTCGTTTCTGATAAGTTTCTGCTCATGCGCTATATTGAACCGGGGACCGAAGATGCGGCAGCAGCGGGAAGGGCGCTCGCCCGTCTGCACGCAAATACAAGTTCAGAGTGTGGATTTTTTCGCGATACGTATCTGGCAACTTTTTCGCAGCCCAATGCACCGGCATTCTTTTGGGCAGACTTTTACCTCGGGCAGAGGCTTCTGCCGATGCTTGAACGCCTGCAGCTTGAACAAACCGAGCTCGACCTCTGGAAGGCATTTGGCGGCAGAGTTCACCAGCAACTTAACCAGGTGAAACAATTTTCGCTGCTGCATGGAGATCTGTGGCCGGGTAATCTGCTCTTTGGCGCAGCAGGCCCGGTCTTTATCGACCCTGCATGCTATTTTGGCGATGCGCTGATCGATATCGCTCTGTCACAGCTTTTCGGTGGTTTGGGTGATGGCTTCTATAAAAGCTATTTTTCACTGAGCCCCCGACGCGAAAACTCTGATCTGTTGCTTCAAATCTATCAGGTATACCCGCTGCTGACCCACGCAGTACTTTTTGGCAGCGCCTATTATGCGCAGGCGCAATCGATTCGCGATGATATCGTGTCAGGGCGTATCTGATGCTAGCGGCGCGACCGTTTTTTTAACGCAGGCTTTTTGTCAGGCTTTGCCGTGCGCGCTGGGGCAAAATCTTTCACAAAGTTCATATTGTCCGTGATCACCATGTCTGCGCCATCGGCAAAAAGTTCGCGTGCCCGTGTCGCGTCATTGACTGTCCAGATGGCGATGCCATAACCACGGCGTTTCAGTTTCTTGAGAAAGCCCGATGTCGCTGTGGTGTGGTGCAGATGAATGTTATCGGGCAATAAGAGGTGTCGATAGAGCCAGCATTTGACGCGGGCAAAAGCCCCGGGTTCGATGAGTAATCCTACCGGGCTATTCGTGCCGGTATTTTTCATGTGCCAGAGCGTGAGAAAATGGAAGCCCGAATAGCAGACGCGCGCGCCAGCACCCGTTTCGTGCACGACCTGATCGACCAAAGGTTCGAGTTGCGAATTGAAGTCAAAGCGATCGCGCTTGATTTCAACATTGACGATCGACGTCTTCTGAATTTTGCGCAGCACTTCAGACAGCAAAGGAACTTTCTCATGCGCCAGGTGCTTGTTTTGCGGGCCGGCCTCGTGCAGGTAGTGCGCGGCGTTCAACGCGGCAATTTCATGGTAGGTGCGCTCTTCGGCGCGTCCCGTGCCATTCGTCGTGTGCGCGAGTGTCGGCCCGTGCAGCAGAATGACTTTTTTGTCGCGCGTCAGACGAACGTCGAGTTCGTGCGCGCGAAAGCCAAGTTTCTCAGAAGCGGCAAATGCTGCCACGGTATTCTCAGCAACCCCGGCCATTTTGCCGAAACCCCGGTGTGTCGCGACTGTAGGGGTAAAACCGGCATAATAGCGGCCGAAGTTTCTGGGCCGATGCCGCAGCGAACGCCACGCCAAAACCGTAATGGCGATGGCAACCGCTACAAACGAATAGATCATCTCAGGTCAAAAACAGGTTGCACGGCATCTTCGACATTTTCACCCTGCAGCAGTTTCTTGCAGATAATTTTGCCCGCTTCGACGCCAGGCTGATCGAAGGGGTTGATCTCCCACAGATAACCGAGGTATGAGACAACGTGCATCCAGAAGCAGAACCAGCGCGCCATTTCGGCTTCAGAAAGATCGCTCAGCATGTATTCTGCCACCGGGCGTTCTTTTGCCGACAGCGCCGATTCGATGCTCTTCATCTGCGCATTCAGAATCTGGCTCATCGATTTGTCGGCAAAGTCGCCGCGAATTTCTGAGCTGATAAGGCTGTCGCGCGAACCGTAGCTCTGCGTGTGCACAAAGCAGTGCAGGTGCCGGTTCGAAGCTTCCATAAAGTATTGCAGCAGCGAATGCTGGTCTTCGGGGCCCTGTACGATCATCGGCAGCGCTGCGATATGTGGTTTTTTACCGAGAGATTCTGCCCAAAGTTGCACCAGCCAGCGGCCCCAGTCGACGAGATCAGCAGCGTAGACCCAGAACGCGACGCCGGTAAAGCGCGCTGCAAAAAGATTATAGAAGTGGATTGCCGTTTGTTTTGCGACATTTTCGGCTATAGGTATTGAAATTTCCCATTCGGCGTTGGCTTCGTCGAATGCCGTCAGAAACGCTTTCACATTATAGTCGACGAACATCGCGGGCATCATGCCCACCGGCGAGACGATGCTGAAGCGGCCGCCGAGATCTTTGGGTATCAAGAAAGTGTTCTTGCCGTTTGCCCCCAGATCTTTTATGGCAGCCGGTTCGCTCGTGACGAAATATTCGGGAACACCCGGAAAAAACTGGCGAAAGAGCGACAGGTTCGCCCGCGTTTCGAGAGTCGTGCCCGATTTAGAGACGACCAGCACCGCTGTCTGCTTCTGCTCGGCAATCTGCGCAATTTTCTGCATTTTACTCGGGTGCGGGCCTTCCCAGAAGATGAGTTTGTCGCTGTGCGGGTCAATAAGTGCCTTGAGCGCAATGCCACCGAGCGATGAGCCGCCGATGCCGATAACGATCAGCGTCTGCGCATCGAGTTGCCTCAGCTCTGCCGCCCATTTTTCAAGCGGAGCAAGCTCGCTCGTTTTCATGTAATCAGTCGAAAAAGCGGCGGGCCATTTTTTGAAGCCGGCATGCATCAGCGCGTCGAGCTCTTGCGCCCGCCCCATCGACTGCCAGTTCATCCAGAATTTGTTTGCGGAAAATCGCACCTCGTGAGACATGAGGGTAAGAGCGCCGCCGAACTGTCTGTGTAAAGAATATTACGCGCCATCTGCCATCGTTGCAATATCCCCCCATGCTGCGTTTTGACCGTTATGAGGGGGCGCCGGGCAAAACCCTGGTGATTCTGCACGGCCTCTTTGGTTCGGCGAAAAACTTCGCGTCGATTGCCGAAGCCTTAATGCCCTTTGCGACTATCTATGCATACGACGCGCGCAACCATGGGCGCTCGCACCACACTTCAACGCATAACCTGGGTGAACTCAGCGAAGATCTCGCCGAGTTCATCGCTGAGCAGAACATTAAAAATCCGGTGCTCATAGGCCACTCTCTCGGCGGCCTCACTGCCATGGATTATGTGCGGCGTCGCGGTGATTTGGTGCGGGCGCTCGCCGTGCTCGATATTGCACCCCGCACGTATCCGCTGGGGCACGAAAGAGAAATAGCAGCGCAAAAGATCATGATCAGCGGTTTTGAATCGCGCAAAGACATCGATGAAGTCATGCAGAAGGTGCTGCCCGACGCGGCCGTGCGGCAGTTCTTGCAGATGAACATCGGTCGCGACGAAACCGGGCAGTTCGTGTGGCTGAACAATATCGCTGCGATCGAAGATTCTAAATCGAGAACAGTTTTTCCACCGTATGAGGTTCCTCTTTCTTCAGGTCCGGTTCTGTCTGTTCGGGGCTTAAAGTCAGATTACGTAACCGATGAGGATATAGCACGCATGCGCGCTGCTTTTCCGCAGCTTGAGTCTCACGACGTGCCCGATGCGGCCCACTGGCTGCACCACACGCACCGTGAAGAGGTGATTCGGCTGCTTTCGGCCTTCGTACAGCGCATTTGAGCTGTTTTTCTCCGCTTTTTTGCTGCGGTGCGCCATCGCGATTGACGCCCTCTGTTAAATACCGGTTTCGACTTAAAGCTTAAGGTAATCTGTTTGCGCAGCAAAATCTCTTTTATTTCCCGGGCCTGGATACCTGTAACCGCAGTTGTCACCGCCATGACGCTCGCTCTGGCGACGCATAACTATATCTACGCGCAGGCCGAACGCTACATCGGCAAAAAAATACGCAAGATAGAGTTCAAGGGTAATGTTAACGTTTCGCGCGACACAATCTACAACGACATCATACAAATGAAAGAAGGGCAGACGCTGACCGTGCCCCTGCTGAACGGCGATATCAAGGCGCTGTTCGGTGAGGGTTCTTTTGCCTATGCGCGGGTAGAGGGTGAAGACCTCGAAGATGGCGTTGCGCTGACCTTTTACGTGCAAGAACGACCGCGGGTGAAAGATATCAGCTTTCTGGGCCTCGACGAGCTGTCTGCTACCGATGTGCAGCAGGCGATTCCCCTGAAAGAAGACGACGTCTTTACCGAACGCAAAGTTGCCGATTCAATACAGCGCATTCTCGGCAAATATCGCGAAAAAGGCCTGTTTAACGCAAGCGTGCGTGTGCGCAAAAGCGATGTTGACGAGAAGAAAAACACCATCAATATCACATTCGTCGTCGACGAAGGTGAGAATATCAAGATCGCCAAGATCAACCTGCTCGGTGTAACCAAAGCCGACCCTGAAGATGTGCTCGCCGTGCTCGAACTCGAAGAAGACGGCTTCATCGCCGACGGCACCTTCAAGAACGATACCTTTGAAAAAGACAAGAACAGCATACTCGATTTTTACAAGAATCAGGGTTTTCTCGACGTCGAACTTGAAGACGCACGGTATGACTACCGCTGGAAAAACCCGAAGACACAAGAAGAGCGTGTTATTGTCATTACCTACAAGGTTAAAGAAGGCGAGCAATACTTCTATAATGGTTATGACGTCACCTGGGATGAACGCTTTCTGAACCCGACGACCAAGAAGCAGCTGTTCTCACGCGACAAAATTGAAGAGTTTTTCGAATACACAACCGGCGATGTGGGTTCGGTTCTCGACAACGGCAAATTCAACCGTGACCGGGGCATTGTTAACTACCTCTATTCACAAGAAGGTTATATCTATGCGCGCGTGCAGCCCGAGCGTACCGTCATTACGCTCACAAAAGAGGCCATTGAAGAAAAGCGCAACAGCGTTCAGCAAAAAGAGTCAGAACAAAAGGGGGGTGACTATTACAACCTCAAGCGCCTGACAAAACTGCTCGAAAACAGCCCTGAACTTAAGGGCAAAAAATTTGTGCACACAAAATTCGTGATTGCCGAAGGCGACAAGGGTTACATTGAAAATATCATCATCAAGGGCAATAAAAAGACCCTCGACAAGGTTATCCGCCGAGAACTGATTATCCATGAAGGCGAGCTGTTCAATTCAGAGCTCGTGCAGCGTTCGCGCGAACGCGTGCATAACCTGCAGTTCTTTAAAGAAGTCAACGTCGACGCGCGGCCAGGCTCGAGCGAAGGCAAGATGAACCTGGTGATCGACGTCGAAGAGCAGCCGACTGGTACGATTTCTCTGGGTGGCGGTTACGGTACCAACACCGGTTTCTCTATTTT
>JAKQXK010000024.1 GCA_029561505.1 Spirochaetota bacterium
ATGCCGGCCCTAAACAGCACATACATCGATACAACAAAGCCCAGATAGATCACCACGACGCCGAGACTCAGATATTCGGGTAACGGCTTCTGGTTGCCGTGCAGATATGCCCGTCGCTTGAAGTAAAGGCGGTAGATCGCAAACGAGAGCACGAAGCCCATGACGATGTCTGCGATAAAATGCTGCTTCATATACAGTGTCGAAACTGAAACCAGCGCCGCCATAAACCAGGCGATGATGCCGACGCGCGGCCGGTAATGGTACGCGATCATCGACGCAAAGAAGGCGTTCGCCACGTGCAGGCTCGGAAAACAATTCACGGGCTTGTCGAGCAGGTAGTTGAGCGCTGTGCCCCACCACAAAAATTCTGACTGCGTGAGAATTTCAGGCCTTGGGTAGCGCGCCGGCATGATAATAAAGATGGCGACCGAAATAAAGTTCACCATGAGGTAACCCTTCGCGACGTAATAAAAGCTAAATTTGTCGCGCACGATAAATACAGGTAGAAACAGAAAAACGTAAACCATGGCATAGACCAGAATCCAGTTGTGGTTGAAGGGCAGCCAATGGTCGGCGGCAATGGCCAGGTTAACCGCGGGCCTGTCGTAGAACAGGTGGTTGACGATCACATAAGGCGGAAAAGCAACCAGTAAAACGATAAATCCTATTTTGGTGTTTTGCCACAACGCGGCGAGGTCATCTGCTTCTGGTAATTTCATAGTGAGTGGGGATGTCTAGAAAGTCGCCGCTCAGGCGTAAACGCGACATTCTAGACATTTCCCGGTGTGCAAAAAATTAAAGGGTCAGAAGAAAGTACGAACGCCGACGCCGACAACACCGCCCACGTTATATGGAGCAAGCGCTTCGCGCATCATCGCGAGATTGACCCCGGCTTCGATATAGACCGCCCAGTCTTGCGTCATGTAGAGGTCGACGCCAAACCGCACTCCGCCATTAAGCCCACCCGCTTTTGCACGCGCATCATATTGGTAGGTGAGGTCGAGCATAGAATATGGGCGCGCGATGTTTTTGTAATAGCCGCCGGTAAACATGAGGCCGCCCGTAAACATCCACATGAAGGCATAGTTCGAAGTTGAGAAGTTGCCGCTGGGTTGGTCGCCTGGCAGCGAGCCGGTGATGCCGCCATGCAGGCGCAACCAGTCGGCGACGCCAATCTGCAGGTGGCCGCCCAAAATGCCGAATTGACCATAGGTTCCGGCGCCAAAACCAAATGCGGTCGCGTCGAGCTGTGGATTTTCACCGCGCGGCGGTAAGTTTGCCGGGGCAGAAGCCGGCGCGACTTCTTTTGCTGCGGCCTTTTGGGCAAAAAGCAGGCTTTGCGCAGGCAGCAGCAGGCATGCACAAAGGGTAAGGGTTTTTTTGAGTTTTCTCATGTTGAACGAATGTTCAACTTCAGCGAAGGGCGTAAACCCGAAAAATTCCAAACAATTGCGCAATCTCTGGTCAGAGCATATTTAACATTTCCTTGAAACCCTTGGCTGAGTTTGTGTAATGACTGCATGGCACAGACAGCGAAACTGATTTTTGAAGGTAAGGAGTACGAACTTCCCGTCGTCAAGGGAACCGAAAACGAACTCGCTATCGATATTTCAAAACTGCGGGCGCAATCTGGTTTGGTCACGCTCGATGATGGCTTTGTGAACACGGGTTCAACGCTCAGCGCCATTACGTTTCTCGACGGCGAAGAGGGCATCTTGCGCTACCGCGGCTACGACATCGCCGAGCTCGCAGAGAAGTCAACGTTTCTTGAAGTTGCCTACCTTCTCATCTATGGTGAACTGCCACGCAAGCCAGAGTTCGATGCGTTTCGCGAATCGATCACACGGCATACGATGATCCACGAAGACCTCAAACGCCTGTACGATGGTTTCCCAAAAGACTCGCACCCAATGGCGACGCTCGGGTCGATGATCAACACCCTTTCAGGCTTCTACACCAAAGAAGCGAGCGACCCGCTCGACCCGGTGGGCCGCGAACTTTCGATTCACCGGTTGCTGGCGAAGTCACCCACGATCGCTGCGTTCTCGCATAAAAAGTCTATCGGGCATCCGTTTATGTATCCCAAAAATTCGCTGAGTTATGTTGCGAATTTTATGCAGATGATGTTCTCGGTGCCGGCCGAAAGTTATGAAGTCGACCCAGTGATTGAACGTGCGCTTGATCTGCTGCTGATTCTGCACGCCGACCATGAACAGAACTGCTCAACATCCACCGTGCGCCTCGTGGGCTCATCGCGTGCGAACGTCTTCGCCGCAATTTCAAGTGGAGTTAATGCGCTCTGGGGGCCGCTGCACGGCGGCGCGAACCAGGCGGTCATCGAAATGCTGCAGCACATTCAGTCTGAAGGCGGCAATATCAAAAAATTTGTCGAGATGGCGAAAGACAAGAACTCGTCGTTTCGCCTCATGGGCTTTGGCCACCGGGTCTATAAGAATTTCGACCCGCGCGCCAAAATCATCAAGAAAACCTGTAACGATGTGCTGCAGAAACTGGGTGTCAAAGATTCGCTGCTTGAGATCGCGATGCAGCTAGAAGAAGCCGCGCTCAAAGATGATTATTTCGTCGAGCGCAAACTCTACCCCAATGTGGATTTCTACAGTGGCATCATCTATCGCGCTATTGGAATTCCGACTGAAATGTTCACGGTCATGTTCGCCCTGGGTCGCATGCCCGGTTGGATAGCGCAGTGGAAAGAGATGATTGAGAATCCGTCGGCAAAAATCGGCCGACCGCGCCAGATCTACAACGGTAGCACCGTCAGACCTTTCGTGCCCGCAGACAAGCGGGGCTAGGCGCGGGCACCGCGACTACGCTCGGTGACCGCGCTTTCAGCGGTCGCCCGGCGCAGTCGAAACGCCCGCACTTAATTATTTATCAGCTGGTTTTACTTTAGCGATTGTATCTTGAACGAGTTTCTGTGCCTGTGCAGTCACTTCATTGAGATTGTTCACTGCATCGTTCACGATCGTTGTCACGCGGCCCACGAGTTCGTTTGCGTTCGCGCGAATTTTCTGTGCGTTTTCATCGCTTGCCGCTGCGCCTTTGTCGACGAGCGTCTTAACTTCTGCCTCGAGCGTAGTCAGAGTGCTCTTTGCCGCGTCACCGAGACCTTTAACGGTACCGATTGCGAAATTGACGATTTGTTGAATTTGTTGTTCCATAAGTTCCTCCGAAAAAAAGTGTGAGGACATCTTTTGTGCGGCGCACAATGCGTCAAGTCGTATCACATTTGTAGACGACCAGCAACCGGTCAATCCCGCGAAAGCGGGAATGATCGGTTGGCTAGATTGCAGGCGTTACTAACCACTTGCCTCGCGCCTTTGAAATGCGTAATTTGTCCACATGCTTATTTGGCTGCTGGTCGTCTTCTGTTCCCTAATAGGTTCAATCTCTTCCGCCGCGCCCTTCAGCAAGACGTCAAAAATCGAACTACGTCCTGTGTTTCACCGCAAATTCACGCAGCCCGTCTACGTCGCGGCGTATCCCGCAGCTGCGGGTGATTGCATTGAGCCCTATGCCATCGTCGAAAAGCCGGGAGTGATTCGCCTCGAGAGCCTCAAGCGCACCTGTGGGCATGTTCTGCTTGATATTCGTGACCGCGTGCACGATGGCTCGCTCGAAGAGGGTTTGCTGGGCCTCGCGTTTGCGCCAGATTTCAAAACATCGCGGGCCTTCTACATTTATTTTTCTGCCACAAAACCGAGGCGCACTATACTGGCCCGTGTGCACGTGCCCGATGGCACTGCGAAAGCGAGCACTGACTTAGAAGAGTTGATCTCCATTCGCCAGCCGTTCAGCAACCATAACGGCGGCATGCTTGAGTTTGGCCCTGACGGGCACCTATACGTGGGCGTCGGCGACGGCGGTTCGGGCGGCGACCCACGAGGTTACGCGCAAAACCTCAGCTCGCATCTCGGCAAAATTCTGAGGATAGCCCCCCGCACGAAAACCGGGTATAAGGTTCCAGCCAATAACCCGTTTTTTAAATCAAATGGCGACGCCTATCGCCAGAAGCGTGAGATCTATGCAT
>JAKQXK010000057.1 GCA_029561505.1 Spirochaetota bacterium
AAACCCGAACACACGCACATCGTGATTCAAGAAATTGAAGAAGACCATTGGGGCTTCGCGGGCATGCTGACCGAAGACTACAAGAAACTGAACAAATAACTGTCAGCATCTGATTGACGCAGAGCTCTCTGACTCTGGAAAGGAAAAATGACTGTTTCAGACGGAAGTCCACTTCAGAAATTCGGAATGCAGATTTTGCTGCTCGTGGTTGGGGTCGCGCTGATTCTCTCGCGCGATTACTGGGGTAAACCCAATGCGGCTTTGCTGTCGGGCGCTTTCTTTCTGAATCTGTTCTGGATAACCCTCGTTCTGGGACATGACTTCGTGATCTGGTCGTGGCTGCGGAACAATATTGTCGGCAATATCGTGATGATTCTGATAATTCTCGCAAATCTCGTGGCCGTTGTCGTGAGCGCTGTGTTTTACTGAATTTCTTCAGTATCTAGAATTAGAGCTATTGCGCCGCTGGTATTTGAATACGCTTGCCCATTTAACGGCGAGCGAAAAGCTGAGATTCTGTGAAAAGCAAGAAATCATCGAAGAAACCACGTACCGGCGGCGTTGATGTCGTTGTCATCGGCGCCGGTTTTGCCGGGCTCACCGCGGCGCGCGAGCTTGAAGCGCAGGGACTCCGTGTGCAGGTCGTCGAAGCGCGCGACCGCGTCGGCGGCAGGTCGCGGCCGGGCAAACTCAACGGCCGCACGATCGACACCGGCGGGCAGTGGGTCGGGGCAGGTCACGAGCGATTAACGAGGCTAGTTCACGAGGCGGGTGCTGAGCTTGTGCCACAGTACGGCTTGGGCAAGAAGCTCGTGCAGATTGACGGCAAAACGCGCGGCTATTCGGGGCTTATTCCCCCGGTGTCGCCGCGCGCTCTCGTTGAGATGCAGTTTGCGCTGTGGCGCCTCGCTTCGCTGCAAAAGAAGATCGACCCCGCTGCACCCTGGCAGTCGAAACTCGCGCACCTCGATACGCAGACCGTCGCCGACTGGCAGCGGCGCTGGCTCAGATCGAGTGGCGCGCAGGCGCTCTTTGACATCGGTGTGCGCGCAATCTTTTGCGCCAAACCGGGGCAGCTGTCGATGCTGCATTTTCTAACCTACCTCAGAGCGAATCGTTCATTTGATTATCTCGCATCGACTGAAGGTGGCGGGCAGGCCGCGACAGTGAAGGGTGGCATGCACCAACTCAGCGTTTACCTCGCAAAAAATTTGCGACAGAAAATTCTCTATAATGCGCCGGTGCAGAAGATTGTGCAATCCTCAGGTGGCGTCGTGGTGGCACATGCGAAAGGCAGCATCAAGGCTAAACGGGTAGTGCTTGCCGTTGCGCCTTCACTCGCGCGAAAAATTTCAGGCGACGCGATGACGACCGAGCGGGGCCGCCTTGGCGAACGTATGCCGATGGGTTCGGTGATCAAGTGCCTCATTGCCTATAAGCGACCGTTCTGGCGCGAGCAGGGTTTCACGGGTGAGTTCGTGAGCAACACCGCGGGCTTCTCACCGATCTTCGATGCCTCACCCGCCGACGGTTCGTGTGGTATTCTTGTCGGCTTCTTCGATGGCCCGACGGCAGTAAGGTATAGCTCAGACGCAGCCGGCAGGCGGCGCGAGG
>JAKQXK010000096.1 GCA_029561505.1 Spirochaetota bacterium
CTGCCGCGGGTGCTGAACGATGCCATCATCAACGAAACCTGGGAAGGCACGCACGCACTTTTGGCCGAACACGCAATCTCGGCAGCGCGCCGACCCAAGGTAAATGCAGCCTGGTCTGAATATCTGAAGCCTGAAATGGCTACGATGTCTGCCGATACGTCTGAATTGGTTTCGAAGCTGCACGCCGAGGTGATCACAATGCTGGCCGACGAGTTTGAAAGCGACGCCAACCGTATGTATATCTGCGAGTTGATGTGGCGCATTTTTGCCCTCTGTGAAACGCACCGGGCAACTCAGCAAGCGCCTGAAGCCGCCGCGTACGCACCACTGCTGCGGAGCTTCGTAGAGCAGGGGGCACGTTTGCCCTTCAGGGCGAGGGCTGCATGAGAATATACGCTTCGAGAGTTGTGACACTCACGCTGCTTTGTGTCGGCCTCAGCGGTGCCTGCACCTACGATTCTACACCGCCGGGCGATGACAAGATTAACGACAGCAAGCCGCTGATTATGATTGATGCGAATGGGCTTGGCGCGGACCGGCGGGTAGAAATTCGCGTGACCGATGCGCTGGGCACAGTCACGACAGCTACCGCAGCAGAAAAAACCGATGGCACCGGGCGGTTATTGTATCCCCTGCATCTTGCCAGAGGCACGCGTAGTTATGATCTGCGCATCATCGTCGATGCCAATGCGAACGGTTTATTCAACGACAGCACAACAGATCTGCGCTATAGCGTAACCGCGGCAACGATTGCCAGCGACACCGAAATGAAAAACCTTCGGTTATCGGTTACTGATTTTCCCGCTCTGCCGTAAGCTTCGAAGGGCAAATGAGAACTTCGGGTCGGTATTCCGGTTCCCACCTCCGTGTTCCTCCGTGACCTCCGTGGTTAAACCACACTTGGCTGTTTAGCCAACAATCTGCTTCACGCTATCGAGCGCGATGCTGAGTGTTTTCAGGTCTGCTTCACCACTCACGAGTGGTTTTTCAGTACCCATGATACAATTATAAAAATGCACATGCTCGCTTTTCAGGGGATTATCTTTGTGAATAAAGACCCTTTCAACCACTGATTCCTGTGAATATTTAATCTCGTCGGGTGCCGTAACGGTGACAGAATTTCCCTGGCGGTGAATTTCAATTTCTTGCGCGCCATAATTCAGAATAAGAAAATTGTTTTTCTGCGTCACAGACAGCGAACGTTCTTTGTATTGGCTGAGGCGCGAAGCCGTTAGCGTCGCTATACATCCACCTTCAAATTGCAACTCGATTACCGCAATGTCTTCGTGTTTACCGGTGAGGCAACTGCCCATCGCCGAGTGGCGTAGCAGCGGTTTATTTACTAAATTGATGACGATATCGATGTCGTGAATGAGCAGATCGAGCACCACTCCCACGTCGAGAATACGGTTGTTGTGCGGATGCAGACGACGTGTCTGTATGAGCAGCGGTTCGCTGACGATTTTTGAGAGCGCCATGACCGCGCCGTTAAAACGCTCAACGTGACCCACCTGCAGCACCAGAGATTTTTGTTTTGCGAGGGCAATCAGCTCTTCGGCCTGCTTCAGGTCAAACGTGATGGGTTTTTCAACGAGAACGTGCACGCCCTTTTCGAGCGCATATTTCGCTATTTCATAATGCAATACGGTCGGCACGGCAATCGTCACTGCTTCGCATACGTCGATCAGCTGCTGGTACGAGGCGAAGGCCTTGGTGTTGAATAGCGCGGCTTTTTCTGCCGCGTGTTCGGGACGCGCATCGAAGATGCCGACAATCTCATGCGTGGGCAGGGCGGCGGCCACATTCAAGTGGTAGCTGCCCATGTGGCCCACACCAATGATGCCGAACCGAATTTTGTTAGTCGTTGCCATGGAAAAATCTATTTGAAGCGACCAAAAATTCCCGAGCCGCTTGCCTGCAGTTCAGCCTCGAGTTCTTTTACCAGTGTTTTAGCCTTGCCTGAAAGTGACTTCGGTATCTCTATTCGCGAGTGTGCGATTAAATCGCCGAAACGCCCTTGGCCACCCATATATGGTAAACCTTTTCCACGCACCCTGAAGAGCGTGTCGGGTTGTGTGCCCGCAGGTATTTTCACCTTGACCTTGCTCTTATCGAGTGTTTCAACGGTAACTTCACCACCGAGCATGGCCGTCGTTACCGGGACGTCGATGTACATTGCGAGGTCTACGCCGTCGCGTTCAAACGTTGTGTGTTTACGAATCTGAACGACAACGTAGAGGTCACCCGATGGGCCGCCGCGAGGGCCCGCTTCACCTTCGCCGCTGATTTTGAGGCGTGTGCCCATATCGATGCCAGCGGGTATGCGAATGGCCAGTTTGCGCTTTTTGCTGACAGTGCCCGCGCCGTGGCAGGTCTTGCAGCGGTTCTTGATGATTTTGCCATTGCCACCGCAGGTATTGCATGTCGATGCAACGGAAAAAAAGCCGGTGCTGCGCCGAACCTGACCAGAGCCGCCGCAGATGTGGCAGGTGTCAAGGCGACCGTCAGCCGAGCCAGAACCACTGCAGTCTGAACAGGTCTCTTCGCGCGGGATAACAATCTCTTCTTCTTTGCCATGAAAAACATCTTCGAGCGTGATTTCGAGGTTGTACCTTAGGTCGCTGCCGCGGCGCGCTGAATTACCCCCGCGCGCCCGACCGAACCCAGAACCTGAAAACAGGTTCTCGAATATGTCTTCGAAACTTGTGCCCGAAAAAATATCCGAGAAGTCGCTGTAGGCTGCCTGGCCGAACCCCTGAGCGCCGCCGCCACCAAGACCAGCATGCCCATATTGGTCGTACATTTTGCGTTTCTGTTCGTCGCGCAGAACTTCATACGCTTCGGTAGCTTCTTTAAACTTTTGCTCAGCTTCGGCATTGCCCGGGTTCTTGTCGGGGTGGTATTGCATCGCCAGCTTGCGGTAAGCTGACTTTATTTCATTCAGCGTCGCAGATTTTGGGGTGCCCAAAACTTCATAGTAGTCGCGTTTTTCTGCCATATCTCTTCTTAAAAAAGAATCGGGGCCCGCAGGCCCCAATTCACTTATTTCTTGTCGTCTTTTATTTCGGTAAACTCAGCATCGACCACTTTCTCATCGCTCTTGGTCTGGCCTTCGCCCGCCGGTGCTTCACCACCCGCTTCGGGGCCATTGCCCTGAACCGTGAACGCTGCCTGGTGCTTCTGTACAACTTCGCCCAGCGTCTGCGCAGCAGCCTTCATCTTGTCAGCGTCGCGTGACATCAGCGCTTCTTTGGCTGACGCTACGGCAGCTTCAACTTCTGACTTGATGCCCGCGTCGAGCGCGGGCGCGTCTGCGATCATTTTTTCCGTTGTATAGACAATTTGGTCGAGATCGTTGTAAGCCGTCGCCGCTTCTTTAGCCTTCTTGTCGGCTTCGGCATTCAGTTCTGCGTCTTTAACCATTTTCTCGATTTCAGACTCTGAGAGCGAACTTGAAGCTTCGATCTTGATCTTCTGCTCTTTGTTTGTCTTCAGGTCTTTGGCCGAAACGTGCACGATGCCGTTGGCGTCGATATCAAAGGTTACCTCGATCTGCGGGGTACCGCGTGGGGCTGCCGGAATCTCAGAAAGCTGAAAGCGGCCCAGCGTGCGGTTATCTTTCGCAAGTTCGCGCTCACCTTGCAGCACATGAATGTCGACTGCCGTCTGGCTGTCTGCGGCAGTTGAGAAAACTTCTGATTTTTTTGTCGGGATAGTCGTGTTGCGGGTAATGATTTTGGTCATCACGCCACCGAGTGTTTCAATACCGAGAGAGAGTGGAGTCACGTCAAGCAGCAGAACGTCGGTGACTTCGCCCGCGAGAACGCCGCCCTGAATCGCAGCGCCGATGGCGACAGCTTCGTCGGGGTTAACCGATTTATCGGGTTCTTTGCCGAATATTTCTTTTACTTTTTCGCGCACCGCGGGAATTCGTGTTGAACCACCGACGAGAACCACCTTGTTGATCTCGTTGATGCTGTAGCCCGAATCGGCGATTGCCTTGCGGCATGGCTCGATCGAACGTTCTACGAGCGAAAGCGTCAGTTGATTGAACTTGGCCCTGGTGAGCGTCATGTTGAGGTGGCGCGGGCCTGAAGCGTCCATCGTGATGAACGGAATATTGATGTCGGCGGTTTCTTTGTTAGAAAGTTCAATCTTCGCCTTTTCCGCGGCTTCTTGCAGGCGCTGCAGAGCCATTTTGTCTTTGCTGACATCGATCGCCGTTTCTTTTTTGAATTCTGCGACTATCCAGTCGATGATTGCCTGGTCGAAGTCGTCGCCGCCAAGGTGTGTGTCGCCGTTGGTTGCCTTGACTTCAAACACGTTGTCTGCCAGCTCGAGAATCGAGATATCGAATGTGCCGCCACCAAGGTCGTAGACGGCAATGACTTCACCGCTTTTATCACGGTCAAGGCCATACGCCAGCGCTGCCGCCGTCGGTTCGTTGATAATCCTCACGACATCGAGACCCGCGATGCGGCCTGCATCTTTTGTTGCCTGTCGCTGTTCGTCGTTGAAGTAGGCAGGCACCGTAACGACTGCCTTATTGACCGTCGTGCCGAGGTATTCTTCTGCGGTCTGTTTCATTTTGGTCAGCACACGAGCCGAAACTTCTTCGGGGCGATAGTCTTTTTCGCGCGTCTTGATGAGCACATCTTTGGCTGGGCCCTCTTTGACAACGTAAGCGACTTTGCGAATTTCTTCTGTGACTTCTGTCCAGCGGCGGCCGATGAAACGTTTCACCGAGCGCAGGGTGTTTTCAGGGTTCGTCACCATCTGGTTCTTGGCGACCTGTCCGGTGAGGGTTTCACCTTTGTCGGTGAATGCCACTACCGACGGGGTCGTGCGCGCGCCTTCGCTGTTCGCGATCACGACAGCTTCGCCACCTTCCATCACGGCGACGCATGAGTTAGTGGTACCCAAATCGATTCCGATAATTTTTTCTTTTGCCATTTTGTTTCTCCTTGTGTCTTCGTCAGGCGCCGCACCCATGCTTTCGCATTGGATGCATGGTTCGCCTCGTTATTATTACGCGGGGTTTGCCTCCGCTGGTTTTGGTTTCGCCACAACGACGCGGGCTGGTCTGATGAGCCTGCCTTCTATGCGGTAACCTTTCTGAAATACCTGCAACACGGTTTCGCGCTCGACGTCAGTTTCCTGAACGCTCAGCGCTTCCATCATGTTAGGGTCAAATTCTTCTCCAGCCGGTGAGAACTCCTCAACGCCGGCTTCTGTAAAAACGCGGGCAATTTGTTTCTGCACGAGCTGCACTCCGTCGACAATGGGCTTGAGAGCCGCGTCGCTTTCGGCTTTGGGAGTGTAGACCGAGAAGAATTGGTCGAGCGCATCGAGTGCCGGCAATAGGTCTGTTAAAAGCCGTGCGCTAGACTGTGCAGCCTGTTGCGAGCGTTCGAGCACTGCGCGTTTGCGAAAGTTAGTAAATTCGGCGCGCTCGCGCTGCAGATCAGAGGTGAGGGCCTCGATCTGTTTTTTCAGCGCTTCGCTGTCGCCGGTGTTTTCGGCTGAAGCTGAGCCTGATCGGGCAGCCTCATTTTGCATCGCTGCAATTTCGTCGGCTTCACTGATAAAAGCCCCCGCGTCGTTTTCTTCGTTGTTCATCGTTTCTTCACTCATCTTGGCCTCTTCGCAGAGCGTTTGCCCTCTTTATTCATTACTTTCGCCGACGGCAGTTCTTTGCGCGCCGTAATTTCAATTTCATTAATTTTCAGATCAGAACTCTGCAGCTCGATATTATTCTTCTCGCTGAGCACATTCGAAAGAATCTGCGAGCTGTAGTCAAGGGCGGGAATAATACGTTCGTAGGGCATGCGGTTTGCCCCGATAACACCGAGCGCTCCGATACTTTTGCCGCTCAGGCTATAACCTTTGCCGAGTATGGTGATTCCCGACAGAATTTCACCGTCGATTTCGAGACCCACTTGCGAGCCCACCTGCGGTTGATTTTTCATGCGTTCAAAAACTGAAGCGACAAAATCTTTGCTCTGCAGTTGCGAGATAACCCGCTCAGCCTTGCGCCGATCATTGGTCAGTTCGTAAATTTTGCGGTGCAGGTTCGAATCACCTTCGATGTGAATCGTCTGGTCGGGTGGGTTGTAGACAATTGCCTGCGTTACGGCCGTGCCGATATCAGATAGATCTCCCAGCTCGGCGAGCGATCCGCTCAAGAATTCGAGGCCTCTTTCTTGTACGTCACCCAGGTCAAACCCTTTGAGGTTTTGGTTGAGATAACGGCTGATTTTGTAGAGGTCTTCTTGACTCACGACGCGCTCGAGTTTAATCTTTTTCTCGTAGATGGCGCCCGACGAACTGATCATTACCATAAGCACGAGGCTTTCCATTACAGAGACGAGTTCGATACGTTTGATGCTTGAACCAATACTGTTAGGTGCAAGTACAATGCCGGCGAAGTTCGAAGTCTGCGCGAGCATCTGCGCCGTAGTCTTCAATAACTGGTCGAGTTGCAGCGCAGCCGAGCGGTAGAGCTCTTCGAGCTCAGTTTTTTGGTTGAGGGTGATTTCAAAAAGATTGACCAGGTCGGCGAGGTATAGCTGAAACGCCCGGTCTGTTGGTATTCGCCCGGCCGACGTGTGCGGCGAGCTCAAGAGCCCCATTTGTTCGAGCACCGACATTTCTTTGCGCACGGTAGCCGGCGAAAAGGCCATGCCGAATTTTTCGACAAGAATCTGCGAGCCCACGGGTTCGCCGCTGACCACATACTCTTTAACGAGCGCCCGTAATATTTCGCCTTGCCTCGATGTCATGTGCAGTTACTCAGTTTTGCTGATAGCACTCTCTGTCTTTGAGTGCTATCAATAGGGAGGATATCACAAGTTAAACATAACGGCAACAAAAAGTGCTGCTCAGCGCTGGTTTGTAGCGGTCCGCGCCCCCGCAAAGCCTGCATGGGCAGCTGTTGGCCCAGGTTATGTCTCTTTTTTGCTGTCTCGCGACAAATAAACGTCTAATTGTTTGACGCTCTGTTGAGCGTTCATAAACTGGCTCTCCGCTAACGACGCCTCGGGCGTCTCTGGCGAACCTTCAGAAGCGTTTGGCGCCGCTGAATGATCTGTTCTTTGACAGACGGATAATGAATAGAAAATTGTTATGAAGCTTGAAGTTGTAGCAATACAACAGCAAGGACTTCGTAAATTTCTTTAAGAACCTTGAGCAAAAGTCGTGCCGAACTTGATTCGGTACGCAAAGAATAAAAGAACAAC
>JAKQXK010000109.1 GCA_029561505.1 Spirochaetota bacterium
CCAGCACGTTGCGCAGATCGCGGTCAGACAAAATGCCGAGCAGCTTGCCTTTCGCGTCGACGACGGGCAGATGCCTGAACCTGCCTTCAAGCATCACTGCATAGGTCGCTTCGACCTTGTCGGTTGTGCGCGCAGTGACAACATTGCGGTGCATCAGTTCGCCAACGGTTAATGAATCGGAGTATCGCATTATTGCCCCAGATATTTGCGGCGCAGTTCTTCAATGGCCGCCTGCCGCTCGGCGTCGCCCTGAGCAGGGTTATTGCGCAGGTACTCTTTTTCAGCCGCGAGAAACTGGTCCATCTTGGCAAGCGCTTCTGAATCAGCCCGCAGCGCCTGTTTCTCTTGCTGCTCGAGCCGCTGTGCCTCGACGGGGCCAAAATGCTTCACGCGCAGCTCGGCCAGAGCTCTCGTGCGCTCACTTTCGGGCATGCGCGCAAGGTCGGGCTGCGTGAGCATAAGCTCGGTGCCATATTTTATGTCGGGCGGTTCGCGCTCGATCGTCGCCTGAAAATACGGGCCGAGAATCTCTTTCTTGCGCTCGTCATAAAGGCGCAGGCGCTCTGCGCCGGTCAGATTCGCATATTCTGGAGAGTTGAACTTTGCCTGCTCTTCTTGCAAAGTGATGCGCGCTTCTTCGAGGCCGAAAATCATGTTTGCATTCGTTTCGCCAAAGAACTCCCGGCGTGCTTTCTTCATGAGTTTGTATTTTTCCTGGTTTGTAAGCTGCGCGAAATTTGCCGGCAGGTTCTGGCGCATCTTTTCTTCAAATTGCAGGTATTGTTCGAAAATTTCGAGTAGCCTTGCTTTATCTTTACCCGGCAGATCTTGAATCAGCTGCCTGATCTTGTCGTGGCACTGGGCCTCATCGAGTTCGCCTGCACAATCGCGGCGCAGGCGAACGAGCTCAAGGCTAAGGTCAATTTTGCCCTCTTGAATTTCTTTGAGAATGTATTCACCCTGCGATTCTTGCAGTCTGTCGGTGGGGTATGGAAACCGTTCAATGCCAGGTGCCGTATCTTTCGTTGAGGTCGCCGAACCTGCAAAAAACAGCCTGTAGCCAAGCAAGGCCACAGCCACCATCAATAGCGGCCAACGGTATCGCTTCAGGTTTTCCATGAGGATGTATAGAGAATTCGGGGTAGCACAGCTACCCCGAATATAATCGTCACTCGACCCAACGGCCTTCGGTCGATCTGTCGTTCAGCCGAACCCAGACGTCGCCGACATTCGCGGCGCGCTTCGCTTCAACAAGGCGCTGGTTCTGCTGCCCGTTTTTCGGTACGGCGAACTGGTATGCACCCGCTGTTTCATTGCTACAGACCGCAGCGCCGTCGCCGTGAACACCTGCAGCGTTCGACACACGCCACTGGCCGGCTGCGTTGACACAGGCGAAACGGTAGCGGTTCGTGCAGTTGGCGTCGTTCCAACGGCCCGTTGAATAGTGCATGACACAATCTTCATTACCAGCGTAATCATTTGGCTCGCCGGGCGCCCAGCTGAAGACTGCGGCTGCAAGCCGGCCATCGTTCGGGCTCACCATATCATAACCCGGAAGGTTCACGCCGCACTTGAGCATCTCGGGAATATTCGCGGTTGTTGTTTTGCCTGAACCGCCACCAAACCATGCCGTGAGCCGCGTGCGGTCTTCATAGAAACGCACCATCTTGTTCGCGTAAGCATCGGCATTGATTGCGGCAGACCCGCAATCGGGGTACGAAGTGAATTTTGAGACGTTCGATTCGGGTACGGCGTTGTTCTTCACGTAAACCCAGCTCTGCCACTCGCCGGCACCGCAACTACCGCTCCAGAGAATGATGTTCTTGCCCGCGTTCAAAACCTGCTGGCGGGTGACGTTGACGGGTGCATCCTGGCAGGTGGTGGTTGGGCGATAAATTAAATCACCGAAGGCCGACTTCAAAACGTTCAGCGCCGCCTGGTAGTTGCCGTCGAGGTGCTCTTCAATGTAGAGAATGACGACCTCTGAGCGGTTCGCCCGTATGAACGAGTTGAGTTCAGACACACCTTTTGAAAGATGGCGGTCGTACGCGCTGCATCCTACATGGTTGCTCTGACCGTGGCACAACAGCGGGCGGTTACCCCATTCCCATGGCCAGCCTTCCATGCTGAAATACCAATGGACATCAAATTCGATAGCGCGAATATCCATGCGCAATTGATCGTTCACCGAAAAATTGTGATTCGGGTCAATGTAGCTGAAAGCCGTAGTGTATGCCGAGGCGTTGTACGTGTTGTGCGAATGCAGAAACGTGCTGTCTTTTAAAGGAAGGTTCGCTTCAAGCGCGCGCTGCTGCCCTAAAGCTTTTTTCTCCCATGAGCGCTGGTAAACGTCTACCGGCGATTCGGGTTTCGGCTTGCTGCTTGAACCGTTGATCGCAAATATTGCGGCGACCAGCGCGAGTAAAAAAAGTACACCTCGTGTTGCTTTCATATCATTGTTAACTCCCTCACGTGTTATTCGAAATGCATCAAAATCAGATACCAGAATTTTTCCGGAACTTATATTTAACATCGTTCGTCGCGTACGCCATGGGCCAAAAAACACGAAAGAATAAGTTGCGATAGTATACACATGATCACTATTTGTTCACTTTTGTGACAGACCCAAGTAACCCGAAAGACCCAATAAACACAACACTATTTTTAAAAAATAGTTTTCTTACATTAACTGAGCGTAGTTCAGTTTCATTTTTTAATTTCGTCAAATGTCGTGTGCCAGACGGATTGCGTGCGACCACAAAAAACCAGCAGCTTTGGGACAAATTTGCCTGCCGTGCAAAAAATAATGGCAGGGCCAACGGGAATATGTTATATGGTAGCGAGAATCAACGTGAATGCACACGGTCAGTGCAGCGGAGGAACAAAGAATGGCATTAGTAGACAGATTAAAGTTTAACGGGGGCGCAGAAGACATCGCGTGGAAGTTTCCCGATGAAGGTATTACCTGGGGTGCGCAGCTGATCGTTGCCGAATCTCAAGAAGCAATTTTCTTTAAAGGCGGCCAGTGCCACGATCTTTTTGGGCCAGGCACCTACACTCTTAAGTCGAACAATATACCGCTGCTCGAAAAGTTCGTCAACATGGCGTTCGGCGGCGACACACCATTTGCCGCTGAAGTCTGGTTCATTTCAAAGCAGATTAAGCAGGGCATCGGCTGGGGCACCAAAACACCGATTCAGGTTGAAGACCCGAAGTTCGGCATCATCACCAACCTGCGCGCGTTCGGCGTCTACGGTATTCGCGTCGTCGACACGCGGGTGTTCGTGAAAGAAGTGATCGGCACACAGGGCAGAACAACGACCGACAGCATTCAAGATCTGATGCTGAGCACGATCGTGTCAGATATTGAAGAGCTGCTGTCACAGGTTGTGCACGAACAGAACATCGACATCATTCGCATCAATACTCAGCGATCAAAAATCGAAGAGGCGTTCAAGCCCCTGCTGGCAAAAAAATTCGAGCGCTTCGGTATCGCGATCGAGCAGTTCGAAATCGAATCGCTCAACATACCACAAGACGATCCGGGTTTCAAAGCTCTGCAGCAGGCAAAAGCCGACAAGGCGCAGATGAATATTCTGGGCGACCAGTATGCGCAGAAGCGCATGCTCGACATCGGCGAAGCATCAGCGAAGAACGAAGGCGCTGGCGGCGGCATGATGCAGGCGGGCATGGGCATGGGCATGGGCCAGATGATGGGCAACATGATGGGCAATATGAACGTCAGCGGCCAGCCTGCTCAACCTGCGGCAGATGACCCAATGGCAAAAATTCAGAAACTGAAAGGTATGCTCGATCAGGGGCTTATCACCCAAGACGAGTTCAACGCGAAAAAGGCGAAAATTCTCGAATCTATGTGATTCATTCGGGCCGTTGCGGGCAACCGCAATGGCCCGGTAATTGAAATCGAGTGCTGTTTTCGCCCGCGCGTGTCATTAGCGACACGAACAAACAAATTTCAAAAACACTTGAGGGCAGAATGCCCATCTTGAAGCAGCTGCAGCGTTACGTTGTGACCAGCGGCGGCAAACGCATTCGGCCCCTGTTCATCTATTATCTCGGCAAGGCCTACCGGCTCGAGAATGCTGAACTCATTCGCTTGGGTTCGCTGCTCGAGATTGTGCATGCCGCGAGCCTGCTGCATGACGACGTCGTCGACGGCGCTGAAGAGCGCCGCTCAAAGCCAACAGGAGCAAAACTTTTTGGCAACAAGGCTGTCGTGCTCGGCGGTGATCACCTGCTGTCTTCAGGGCTGCAGGCGCTCAATAACCTCGGCAACCCGCAATACATGGCGGTGTTTACCGACGCGATCAAGGCACTCTCGGCAGCCGAACTCTTGCAGATGCAGCAGCACTTTAACCTGAAAACCTCGCGCAAGACGCATGCCGAGGTCGTCGATGGTAAAACTGCGGTTTTGTTTCGCGCGGCGGGTGCGCTGGTGGCAATTATGCGTGGTCAGGGGGATTTCTACCGTTCTGAAACCGCAGAACTGGGGCTCGCTTTCGGCCGGTTCTTTCAATACCGCGACGACTACCTCGACTACTTCGACGCCGCGAGGCTCAAAAAGCGCGGTCTGCAAGATTTTAGTAACGGCATTGTCACGGCGCCGCTGCACATTCTGCTGCAGGCAGCAGAAAAACCCGAACAGAGACGCATCGAAGCCTTATGGCGTGCCGTTGAGGCGGGTGACACCCAGCAGGCGTTAAAAGAGATTCCCGACCTTATGGCGAAACATCGCGTCGCGTTCAAGTGCTCGGCAGACCTGGCGCGCATGCAACGCGACATTCTCGCAGGGCTCGAGGCGCTGCCAGAAAAGGCCCCGAGAGAGCGCATTCGCGCCGAGTTTCAAAAAATTCTTGCCGTAGCGCCGCCCTAACCCGGAATGCTGTATTCCGAAGGGGGAATCCTAAATGAAAAAGATTGCATTGCTGCTTATAGTAGCGCCCATGCTGGCGCTCACCGCTAAAGATAAAGCTGAATACATAGCCGACCTGAAATCTGCCGATGACGGTGTCGCCATTACAGCAGCCCAATACCTCGGAAACGACGGCGTTAAAGACGCGATTGAACCGCTCGGTGAAGTTGTCAAAAGCAACCGCAGTGCGGGTGTGCGCATTGCCGCAGCCTCGGCTCTCGGCCGCATGGACACCAAAGGCCGCCCTACAACGATTCTGAAAGAGGCGATAGAAACAGACAAAGATAACCATGTTATCTACACAGGTCTGCTCGCGATCTTGAACCTGAAAGATACCGAAAATGCCGATCTCGCGAAAGCGGTTGAATATTGCGAAGCAAACAAAACCTCTGACATTTACATCAGCGACATTGTAGCGCGCATTCGTAAACTTGTTCCTAAGAAAGAAGCTGCGCCGGCAGCTCCCGAAGCCAAGCCAGCGCCAGCAGCCGAAGCACCGAAGTAGTCAGTGCCGATTCTGATAAAAAGGGGAGCGTGGTTGCCACTGCTCCTTTTTTTTTGCCTGAGTCTGCACGGCGAAGCACAGGCCGGCAATGAATGCCAGTTTTCACTGACAGCAGAGGCGCCACGCAACATCCATTTCACCGTACAAGCGGGTCGAATCGCCTTCTTGTGCAAAGCCGATGATTTTTTTCTGCGCGGTACTGTAACACGTACTCTCGACTGGCAGCTCACGGGTAAAATCTTCGAAGCGATGGCCGAAAGCCTTAAGGCCGAGACGCTCGATAAATGGCCGTCGGGTCGATTATATAAAATTCTCGGCGATGCGAAAAATCAGCAGAAGTCACTGATTTGTGGTTACCATTCACGCGACAGCTATTCAATCGATATCTGCTCGCCAATCGTCGGCAGCGATGCGGGACGCGCACGCAATCTTGTTCTCGGATTGCTGACCGAATTTCGCAAGATGCAGCTTGATAAATCGCCGATGCTGAAATCTGCGCCGCTGTTTGCACAGAAGCGCGTGTTTACCGAAGAGAATGAAACGCGCGAGCCGGCGATGCTTGCCTTGACCATGCCCGCGGGTTACGTAGAGGTCACGCGCCGGGACAACCGGGCGCTCTTCACCGACGCGGCCGGCCTGGCCGAAATGGAAATCTTCTATGAAGTTTCAGATCTGGCGCTCGATTCAGAGCTTGCGCACAAGGTATACCGCAAATCGATCTCGTCATTTCTGTCGCGACAAGGCCCTTGGCGTCCAGAGCGCGACGAGAATACGGTCAAGAAAGACGATGTCTGGTGCCTGCTCTTCACCGACAACGGTACCCGGCTGAGCCACTACTGTTACGTCGTGGCACCGGTCACCGTTGCGGGTAAAAAGAAATTCAGCCGCATTGCCTTCGTTGTCGCATTCGCGCGCGAAGCGGTCGACCGTGACCGCCTGCTCGAAACTCAACAGGGTATGCTCGCGGGTTGGGCAACTGTGTTGCGTAAGCACAATAATTGAGCCACTCGACTTGAACTTCAGCAAAGACGAACTCGAACGCTATAGCCGGCAGATTCTTCTGCATGGGGCAGAAGCGCAGCGTCAGCTGAAACGGTCACGTGTCCTGGTAATCGGTGCAGGTGGTATCGGCTCGACTTTGTTACCGCTTCTTGCTGCATCGGGGGTTGGCGCGATCGAAATTTTTGACGGTGATCAGATAGAGCAAACGAATCTTGGCCGGCAACTGATCTTTCGCGAACGCCAGGTGGGTGAAAATAAGGCGATGGTCGCGGCCGCCACTCTCAGAGATCTGAATCCTCATATTGAAGTGATTGCTCACCCCCGCCATCTCTCGCATGATGATGCCGACCGATTTCGCGCGGCGAACCTCGTGTGTGAAGGCAGCGACAGCGTCGCAACGAAGCTGATGGTCAACACGCTGGCTCTGGCTGAAGGCCGGCCTGCAGTTATCGCTGCGCTGGGCAATACGCAGGGGCATGTGATGTTGGTCAACGGCCATACATCAGCCTGTTATGCCTGTGTTTTCGGAAACGTCGATGAAAGCGACCTGCCGACTTGCGCGAGTGATGGGGTGTTGACGACGTTTCCCGCTGTGGTCGCAGCGACGGCCGCTCAGATCACGGTTGGCCAGCTAATCGGGCCGCGACCCGACGGTCAGCTGTGGCTCTTCGAGAAAAATAATTGCCGAAGCATTTCCCTAAAAAAGAGGCTGGAATGCCCGATCAACGCTATATGAAAAAGAAGCCGAGTAAAAAAGTGCATAAGCCCGCAAAGAAACCCGCGCGCCTGCCACGCGCACGAACCTATGC
>JAKQXK010000119.1 GCA_029561505.1 Spirochaetota bacterium
ACTGAAATCTTTATTTTGCGCCAGCACCCGCCCGTCTTTGCGCAGAATAAAGATTTCAGTAACGGGGCGCTCGCCTTCAAGGTACTGGTTCTTGTTCACAATGCCCGCGAAGATTGCGCTGACACGCGCCATTGATTTCTGGTCGGTGGCGAGCGTATTGGCTGAAAGCGAGAGGGTAATCTCGCGGCCACGTTCAGTATAACCCATCTCGAGCTGGCGGGCCGTTTCTTTGAGAGAAATCAGGCAAAAAGCCGTGAGCGCGCCGAGAATAACCAGCTCGACGAGCAGAAAAATACCGAGGGCAAAACTGAATGTGAAGCTGCGAACGCTGACCTTGTCACCGCGCAGCGTATGGATACTCTGCGGCGTCACCTTGGCTGAGGTGGGCTGTTCGGGAGTGCCCTCGAGCGATGGAACCATATTCAGTTATCGGCCGTACTCTTCTGGCTTTACACAAAATTATTTGTCTCTGCTCGCCTGAAAAACACCGAAAATAGGGCATGGCTGTGAGCGCTGAGGTATCAGCATTTCTCGAAGATTTGGGTGAAAACCTGGCGGCAATTGAACAGGCGCTCACGCATCTTGAAGAAGCCCCGCAAAGCACAGAACATCTGCACGAGGTCTTTCGGGCAGCGCATACAATTAAGGGCAACGCCTCGATGATGAACCTAAGTAATCTTGTCGCTCTGGGGCATGCCGTCGAAACTGCTCTGCAAGAGGTGCTGGCTGGCAGCGCGGTAACTACGCGCGATAGTCTCGCGCTCTTCGCTGAATGCCGTGCGGCGATGCAGGCCATCGGCAATTCTCTTCGGCGCGGCGAAGACCCTGCAGCCATCGAGATTCGCAGTCTCACCGACCGCATACAGATTCTCTTGCTTGAGCCTCAGCAACGCACCGCAGGTGACGTCGCCGCAGAAACACTGCGCGAGCTGACCATCACGCTGCATATCTCGCGTTCAGAGCTCGCTCCTTCGGTTCGTGCATTTCTGGCCGAGACTCGGCTTGCAGAATTTGGTACAATTCTGCGCAAAGAGCCTGGTGACGACGCACTCGAAAGCCCCCAGTTCGCTGCCTCGGACCGGCAGCTACTGTTTGTGCTGCGAACTGCGTCTGACGCGACCGAGATACGGGAAAATCTGAACATCGATCTCATCGAAAATATTGCCATCGCAGAAGGCGCATCGAACGCTGCGTCAGCGCAGGCGCAGGCGCGCTCGGCAATCGCAGCCGCCAGGGCAGCCGATGCGCCGACAGACCTGCATGCACCCGCTACAGATACTGTGCGGCTTTCTGTGCGCACGCTCGATCAGCTGCTCAATCTGACGGGCGAGCTCGTCATCAATAACAGCGGCCTGCAGCACCTCGCCGACGAGTTTGCGCAGTTTCTTCTGCCAGCCGAAGAATCACTGAAGCTGACTGAAAAAAGCCGGGAAATATTTCGCGTCGCCGCAGAGATTCAGGCGATCGTCATGAAGGCGCGCATGTTGCCTATTGAACATGTGTTCTCACGGTTCAGGCGGTTCGTGCGTGACTACGCCGATAAGTCGGGCAAAGCGATTCGCCTCGATATCTCAGGCGCCGAAACTGAACTTGATAAGCGTGTGATCGATGAAATGGTGAAGCCATTGACGCACCTCATACGCAACGCGCTCGACCACGGCGTTGAACCGCCCGAAGAGCGCGTGGCGCAGGGTAAAGCGCCCGAAGCGACGCTGCGTATTGCGGCGGCACAATCGGGCAGTAACATTCTCATCTCGGTCGAAGATGACGGGCGCGGCATCAACCGCCGCCGCATTATAGATCGTGCTCTCGCGAAGAGCCTTGTCACCAGCGAGCGCGCCGAATCGCTCACCGACGCAGAGGTGCAGGAGTTCATCTTCATGCCTGGCTTCTCGACCAAAGAGGCTGCAGACGATATTTCTGGACGTGGGTTCGGTATGGACATCGTGCGCGACTCGATACGCAAACTTTCAGGCGATCTGCAAATTTCATCTGTCGAAGGGCAGGGCACGAAGATGGTCGTGAAACTGCCTCTGACGCTCGCGATTCTGACGGCGCTCACTTTCAAAGTGCGCAACGACATATTTGCCGCTCCATTAAGCGCCATTCACGAGAGTCTGCGCGTACCCGCTGGCAGCGTCGTGCGCCTGCAGGGGCGCGAGTCGCTGCACGTGCGAGACGAGGTAATACCTTTTATTCGCTTAGACCGCGCGTTAGGCTACCCCAGCATCGACGAAAGTGCAGAAGTCATCAATGTCATTCTGGCCGAAATAAACGGTAACCGCATTGCCGTCAGCATCGACGATTTTCTCAAGAAACAAGAGCTTGTTGTCAAATCTCTCGGCGAGAACTATCGCCACGTGCCCGGGCTTGCCGGGGTTTCGATGCTCGGCGACAACGACATCATATTCATTGTCGATCTCGAAGAAATTGTAGCGATGCACAAGGCCCGCGGACATAACCATCATCACGAGCTGCACTCACCTGCCGTTGCGCAAAATAATGATCGCCGTGTCGACTCAGGTACTGATATGCAGGGTGACGGTCTTGAGTTTATTCGGGCCGAAAAATCTGCCGAAGCGACAGCGAGCATGACACCTATTTTTGACATCAACGACAAAGAATTCGTGCGCAAGTGGATAGCCCAAAGTAACAAGACGGCGGTACAGGGCATTCAAATGCTCACCGGAATCAGCACGATCGCAGTCAAAAAAAGCAAAGGCTCAAGACTCAGGGCCGAAAAATCCCATGAAGCAACGCGAAAGATACTCGATCGCATTGACGATATAATTTTAATTCATCTGCCGATGTTGCCTGCGGCCGGGGCTATCGACCTCGTGCTCGAACGCAATGCGGCAGAAAAGATGGCCCTTATTCTTTTCAAGGCTGCCGGTATCGCATACGAAGGCGAGTTTGACGCGAGTCCCCTTCTTGAAATTACCAACATTCTGGGCAGCGCGTATACGAATACACTGACCTTCTTGACCGAAAAATCCGTAGAACCAGCGACGCCTTCGCTGATGGCAACCCCCGAAGCGATACGCGCACTCATCGACGAGCGGCTGGCTTCACCGCGTTCTGAACTTCTCGTGATTGAAAATCAATTCAGAATCGGCGACGAAGATATCGAAATCGGCTTAATGATCTATCTGACAGGAGAGTAGCGGGTTTCGAAGAAAAACGTTTGCTGCAGCGTGGCGTCAAGAGCGCATCTTGGTCTCTTGCAAGACGTAGATTTCTTCGCGTTTGCCGTTCATCTCGACCATTCCCAGAATTGCTTCGCGGGCTGCTTCGACCGTCGTGAAATAGGGTATTGAGTATTGCAGCGCAGACAGGCGTATCTCGAGCGCATCGTTGCGTGTTTTGATATCGGTGGGAATATTAATGATAAGTTGAACTCCACCTGACTTTACCGTATCGACGACGTGCGGCCGGCCTTCGTGTACTTTGTTGACGCGTTCGGTTTTTATGCCTGCCTCGCTGAGCCTTAACGCCGTGCCATCGGTCGCGAGAATTTTATAACCCGCAGCTGTTGCGGCCTTAAGCGCCGGCAGCAGTGGTTGTTTCGACGCGTCGTTTACTGAGACGAAGATCGTGCCTTTTTCGGGAAGTTTCTGCCCCGCAGCGATCTGTGCTTTGTAGAATGCTTCGGGCACGGTGCGACCGATGCCCATCACCTCGCCCGTCGACTTCATCTCAGGGCCCAGAATCGTATCGGCGCCCGAGAACTTCTTAAAGGGCAGAACAACCTCTTTTACGTGATAGAGTTCGGGCAAAATTTCTTTGGTGAGGCCGAGGCTCTTCAGTGAGTGGCCGAGCATAATTTTTGTAGCTATCTTGGCCAGCGGCACCTTGATCGCTTTTGAGATGAACGGCACGGTACGCGATGCGCGGGGGTTTACTTCGAGCACGTAAACCTCGGTGCCGACAATCGCAAACTGTATGTTAATGCAGCCGATCACGCTTAGTTCTATCGCAATCGCGCGGGTTGTTCGGCGCAGCTCATCAAGAATTGCGTCGCTGATATTTTTGGTAGGTAAAATGCAGGCGCTGTCACCCGAATGTACACCCGCTTCTTCGACGTGCTCGAGAATGCCCGCGATAAAAACATCACTGCCATCGCAGAGAGCGTCTACGTCAACCTCAAGCGCGCCCGACAAGAACTGGTCAATCAGCACAGGGCGTTCGCGGCTGACCTCGACGCTCGTCTGCATGTAGGTGCGCAGCTGGTCTTCGGTGTGTACGATCATCATCGCGCGACCGCCGAGAACAAACGAAGGGCGCGCCAAAACCGGATACCCGACTTCGGTCGCCGCCGCGAGCGCCTCTTCGAGAGATGCAGCCATGCGGCCGCGCGGCTGCTTGAGTTTGAGTTTGTCGATGAGGTCGTTAAAGAGTCTGCGGTCTTCGGCCCGTTCAATGTTTTCGACGCTGGTGCCGAGAATCTTGACGCCGTTCGCGCTGAGCGCCTTTGCCAGTTTCAGCGGCGTTTGCCCGCCAAACTGCAGAATAACTCCCTTCAAATCACCTTTCTGTTTTTCTTGCTCGTGAATGTGCATCACGTCTTCAACAGTGAGAGGCTCAAAATATAAACGGTCTGAAGTGTCATAGTCCGTCGAAACCGTTTCGGGGTTTGAGTTTACCATGATGCTTTCGAGACCGATTTCTTGCAGGGCATAGCTCGCATGGCAGCAGCAATAATCGAATTCGATGCCCTGACCGATGCGGTTTGGGCCGCCGCCGAGAATCATCACTTTCGAACGGTCAGAAACTTCTGCTTCGTTTTCAGTCTCGTAGGTGCCATACATGTAAGGCGTGAACGATTCGAATTCTGCAGCGCAGGTATCAACGCGCTTATAGACAGGTATTTCGCCATCTTTGATTCGCGCACTGCGAATCGCGGCTTCTTGCGTCTGCAGAATCTGCGTGATTTCAGACATTCGTGCCATGAAGAGCGATGAGCCGGGTTCGGTACGCGCGAGTTCAAGCGTCAGCGTTTCGATTTTGTCGTAGGCGCTCAAGAATGCCAGCTGGCGGTCATGAAAGCCAGCCTGTTTCGCCTCTCTCAAAAGCTCGGGTGAAATATTGGCGTGGTTGCGATATGCATCGCGCACGCGGTTTTCGACCTCGAGAATGCGCAAAAGCTGCGTCAGAAACCATTTGTCGATAAACGTGCGCTGATAAACTTCATCGAGTGAAAAATTGCGCGCCAGGGCTTCACGCACATAAAGTATTCGCGTGTCAGAAGGCACGCTGATCTTCTCGAGAATGTGGCGTCGCTGCGTGGCTTCGTCGCCGATGCGCAGAATTTCGAGCGTGGTTTCAAGATTGCCGTCGGCACCCCAGCCATATCGGCCTGTCTCGAGTGAGCGCATCGCCTTCTGAAATGATTCGGCAAATGTGCGGCCGATGGCCATCGCTTCGCCGACCGAGCGCATTTGCGTATCGAGTACACGTGGGGTTTCAGGAAACTTTTCAAAAGTGAAGCGGGGTATTTTTGTCACGACGTAGTCGATCGTCGGTTCGAAACTCGCAGGAGTTTTTTTGGTAATGTCGTTCGGTATCTCGTCGAGCGTATACCCGACCGAAAGTAAAGCGGCAATTTTCGCAATCGGAAAACCTGTCGCCTTTGACGCGAGCGCCGAAGAACGCGAGACGCGCGGGTTCATTTCGACGATCATGATCTGGCCGTCGCGCGGGTTCACCGCAAACTGTATGTTCGAGCCGCCGGTCTCGACACCGATTTCGCGAATGATTCTGATCGAGAGGTCGCGCAGGTTCTGGTATTCGACATCAGAGAGAGTCTGCTGCGGTGCGACGGTAATCGAGTCGCCGGTGTGCACGCCCATTGGGTCGAGGTTTTCTATGCTGCAGATAATGACCACGTTGTCGGCGACGTCACGCATCACCTCGAGTTCAAATTCTTTCCAGCCGAGAATACTTTGGTCTATGAGCACCTGGCTTGTCGGGCTTTCGGTCAAAGCCTTGGTCACCATCGCGATAAATTCTTCTTTATTGTAACAGACGCCGCCGCCGCTGCCGCCGAGGGTGAACGACGGGCGCAATATCGCCGGCAGTCCAATATCTTCGAGCAGCGCAAGCGCCTCTTCGAGTGTGTGCGCGATACCAGAGCGCGGCATCGCCGCCCCGATCTTTTCCATCGCTTCTTTGAAGAGCTTTCGGTCTTCGGCTTTTTTGATCGCCGTTTCGTTCGCGCCGATCAGTTCGACGCCATATTGCTTCAAAATGCCGGCGTGTGACAATGCCAGAGCGGCATTCAGCGCCGTCTGGCCGCCGACCGTTGGCAACAGCGCGTCGGGGCGTTCTTGCTCAATTATGCGTGTAAGGTAGGGCAGCGAAATTGGCTCAACGTAAACCCGGTCGGCGAGCTCGGGGTCGGTCATAATCGTCGCCGGGTTCGAATTGATCAGAATGACTTCGTAGCCTTCTTGCTTGAGAGCCTTGACCGCCTGCGTACCCGAATAGTCAAATTCACAGGCCTGACCAATAACGATTGGCCCAGAACCGATAATCATAATTTTCTTGAGATCGGTGCGGCGCGGCACGCGTCATAACGCACCTTCGACACAGGCGGTCAAAGACAAGGAACTTTAAATCACCTGCCGGGGTCTACTGTGTCAACCGCTCCACTTTCTTGTTTACAGGGGGGCCGGCCAGAGACGCTAAAGAGAACCCGTGCAAAAGGTGCAACACCGCAGGGCTCCCCGGGGGGCATTATCAGCCGCCTGGCATATTCTGGCGATTCTGCTCATTTTGTCGCTGACGCCGGCGGCCTCGGCGTTCGCCGATAGCGCAAGGCCGCATCTGTTCTTCATCGAAGGTTCGCTCGGCGGCGCATGGAACTCGGCCTTCGATCGCGAAACTGATATAGTCAATGCGGCCGGGCCCTTCTTCTGGCCTTATAGCGGCAGCTATTACCGCTACCGCCCGTCTGATCTGACCCTCACCGCCGGGTTCGGCTACGAATACCTTATGCTCCATTGGGTGGGGTTGAGGGCCTCTTATTCTTACACGTCATACCTGAATCACTGGACAGCCCGCACCGGCTCGGGGCGTTACAGCCGCAGTTCGACTTTGGGCGGTCAGGTCGCCGAGACCGACGGCTATTTTGTCGGGCCTGTATTTCGCTGGCATGTGTTCGACTGGCCCGTGCACTTTGAATTTCCGATACTGTGGGGTATGCACGGGGGCAGCTATTACCCTTTGCCCGCTTACACCGAGTTTCGTGAACTCAGCGGGGGGCTGCCGCAGCTCGCCGACGAATACCGCGAACAGGCCCTCAAACTCTCTAAGTGGCGCTACGGTGTGGGCGTAGCATTTCTTCAAGAAGGATATCCCCTTTACGCAAGCCTGCAGTTCTTGATGGAATCTGCAGTCACTCTCACGACTGTCGGGCCCGGTGACATGCTGCCCGCAGGTTCTGCCTGGCAGGCATTTATCGTGACGCTGGCGGTGGGCTGGCGATTCTAACTCGGTAAAACGAGTACCCAAGAAATCCTCACCTTTATCGCTCGCCAAAATGCCCAAAAGGTGAACAGTGGTCCAACATGAACGACCTCGATTTGATGACCGAAATTGAAAAACTGGCCCACGTCTTAAAGGTGACCCCAGATAAGCTGCAGTTCTTGCGCAGCCTATCGCTCGACGATTTTCGCAACCTTAACCAATCGATCTCTGACCGGCTTTTGACCGACAGTTCAGATGTGTGGGCGCGCCTGGCGGGTGTGGCGAAGTTCATGCCGAATTTCATCAATGCGCAGGTCGCGAAGTCACTTTTGGGCCCGAACATCACAGCAAACCTGACATACCACGTTGACGTGAAGCAGGCCGTCGCCATTTCGAAGAGTCTCAATATCGAGTTTCTCGCGCAGGTCGCCGAAAACCTTGTGCCGGCGCGGGCCGTGCACATCATTCAGGCTTTTCCGATGGATGTACTCGTGGGCCTCACGCGTATTCTCACGCGAGACAAAAAATATTTTACCATGGGCGCCTTCGTCGACTACGTGGACAAAGAGAAGATTCTCGCGCTCTCGAAAGAAATACCCGACACTGAATCGCTCTTACGCGTTGCGCTCTACACGCAGAACAAGGCTCATGTCGCCACGCTGACAGACGGCTACAGCGATGAAAAGATCATCGACATGGTTG
>JAKQXK010000132.1 GCA_029561505.1 Spirochaetota bacterium
GAAAAAACCGCCGAGACGGATGTCAAACGCGGCGACTTCTTATACCTGTTCACCTCGGGTGAACGTTTCATGAAATATCTGCGCTCGATTTTGATTGGCGTGCCCCTCTGGTTTGCCGTCGGCATTCTCATTATCTTCTCAAAAGAGTTCGGCGTCGCGCTCGGTGCGACCTTCACCGTAAACCCCGGCTACGCAATCGGCTTTATGTATGGCGGATTATCGCTTGGCGACTTTCTCACGGGCTATCTCAGCCAAAGACTCGGCAGCCGGCGCATGGTTGTGCTTGTCTGCCAAATACTTAATCTGGGGCTCATCACCGTCTACCTGCTCTCACGCGATTTTGGGCCGGTGTATTTTTATACCCTCTGCGTGGTGCTGGGTCTCGCCAACGGCTATTGGGCGGTTTTTGTCACGATTGCTGCAGAACAGTTCGGTACCAATCTGCGCGCGACCGTCGCAACGACGGTACCTAACTTTGTGCGGGGCTCGGTGCCACTCTTGACAACCGCATTCTTGTTTCTTGACAAACAGGTGTTTGCCCACGGTGCCGTGAACAGCGCGCAGGGCATGGTGCCGGCAGCGTTTATCGTCGGCGGGGTCGCGCTGGCCCTCGGTATCTGGGCGATTCTAACGATGCCTGAGACGCACGGCAAAGATCTGAATTATCACGAATAGCGAAAGAGCTGTTTAGCGCGGTACAGCAGTATAAATGTTCTGGTATGGCAAGAGCGCGCCATTGACAGTTACGGTATAACCAGCATTTCGCAGCTCTTCTTCTATCTGCGCGCGCGCCACCTTAATGTGCGGGGGTGGCCCGACGGGCAATTCGCCATCTTTGAAATCAATAATCACAAGAAAACCTTTGGCTGAAAGCCCCTGGCGCAGCTGTGAAAAATATTGCACCCGGTCTTCGATATGGTGGTAAACATCAACGCTGACGAGTACGTCAACCTCGCCGGCCTTGAGACCTGCTGAACTGCTGCTGATATGCCGCGCTTCGAAATTTTTTGCCTGCGCCTGCGTGCTGCCGCGTTTATTCAAGAGCGCAATGAAACGCTCGTCAATGTCGAGAGCGAGCACCCGACCACCGGCTTTAAGAAACCTGAATGAAAAATAACCAGAACCAGCGCCCAAATCGGCGAGCGTGAGCTTTGCCAGCGGCTGGTTACGAACCCGCTTCGCCTCGGCCTCAACGAACTGCACTACGGCTTCGGGCTTCTGCCAGCGATCACGCTCGGGCGAATCAAACGCTGTTACGAGTTCATCAAAACTACGCCGGTGCATGTGATGGTCGGCGTGACTTTGCCCCGCAGATGCAGTGGCACATGTTGAAACAAAACAGCTGAGACCGGCAAATATAATTGCACGGGTTTTCATTCTGCGACCAACTGCACAAATTTGCGTTTACCTGCGCGCAGAATAAAATTTTCACTCACGGCCATCTTAAAATCGGTCAGTGCCAGCTCACTGCCATCGGCTTCTACCCGATAAATCGATTTTTGCTCAACCATCCGCCGCGCTTCAGAGTTTGAAGGCGCAAGCCCAGCCTCTTTAATGAGGGCAACCAATTGCGCGCCTTTAGTATAGCGGAATTCAGGTATGTCCTGCGGAATGCCGCGATCTTTCGGATTGTGCACTTTGCTCCACTCTTCTGCGGTCGCTGTGGCAATTTCAGCCGAGGTAAAGCGAGCCGTAATTTCATGCGCGAGGTCTGATTTCGCCTGTTTCGGGTGCAGGCTGCCATCTGCCAGCCCGGCTTTGATGCGAGAGATATCCTCAATTGACTTATTCGAGAGCAGTGTATAATAGTTCAGCATGAGTTCGTCGCTGATGCTCATCAGTTTGCCATAGATGTCGGCGGGTGTTTCTTGAATGCCGATGTAGTTACCCAGCGATTTTGACATTTTTTTCACGCCGTCGAGCCCCACCAAGAGCGGTGTCATCATGACACACTGCTGCGGCTGGTTGTACTGCGCCTGCAGATCGCGGCCGACGAGCAGATTGAACTTCTGGTCGGTGCCGCCGAGTTCGATGTCACTTTTCAGCGCAACCGAATCATAGCCCTGCATCAGCGGATACATAAATTCGACGAGCGAGATCGGCTGGCCCGCTGCGTAACGCTTTGAAAAATCATCGCGTTCGAGCATACGCGCGACCGTGTACTTGCCGGTCAGATGCAGCATGTCTTCAAGTTTAAGCTCGTTCAGCCACTTTGAGTTGAACACAATTTCTGTCTTCGCCGGGTCGAGAATCTTGAAAACCTGTTCTTTATAGGTGAGCGCATTCTTTTCGACCTCTTCACGAGACAGCACTTTGCGCGTCTCAGATTTGCCCGTAGGGTCGCCGATCATCGCCGTGTAGTCGCCGACAAGAAAAAGTACGTGGTGTCCGAAGTTCTGAAACTGGCGCAGCTTCTGAATGAGCACCGCATGGCCGAGGTGCAGATCGGGCGCAGTCGGGTCGAAGCCGGCTTTAACCCGCAGTGGCACCTTTTTGTTGTGGCTATCGAGCAGTTTCTTGCGAAACTCATGAACCGGCAGAACTTCTTCAATACCTCGGGTCAGTTCTTGAAATTGCGATTCAAGCTCTGCGGGTAGCTCAATTTTATTCTGCGACGCCTCTGCCATTCGGCAATTTCTTGCCTCAAAGACACAGCGGCGAGCAGAATGCATTACGCGCCTCTGTGCTCTCGGCGTTCTCTGTGTTTGAACTCTTTCCCTTAACGGGTTAACGACCCGAAATCAACCCCAGTTTTCCATGCGGTCGCGCCGCTCTTGCCTGAAGTTTGTGATCTCGAGCCTCAAACCATCGGGGTCGGTGAAGAACACCGCGTAATAGTCCGGCGCGTATTCACGGTGATAGGCCGGTATCGACACGGTGATGCCTGCCTTGCGCATCGCAGCGGCAGCACGGTCGACATCCTCTTCATTATTCACCCTCAGGCAAAAGTGGTGAAGCCCCGCGCTTTCGCTGTTGAAATCGCCTTCGGCGCGCGCCTGGCGAATCACAATGCCAAAGTGGCGGTTGAAATATTGTACATGAGGATTACTATTGAGATGAAAAGCATTCTTGCGAAAGCCCAGTATTTCGCCGAGCACCGTGTCGTAATAGGCTTCTGAAATTTCGAGTGACCGCACCGAAAAATAGACATGATCGATACCGATGACTTCTGTAGCCATGGAGCATTGGGCGCTGCGCCAACCAATTGTAAACGCGATTTAATCAGGACGCGCAGATGAAGCTGACGCCTTCGCGGTAACCATTATCTGCCAACGATCTACTGATGACTTCGCGCGCCCCGCGCGACGACACGTAGACGACCACGAACGCTTTTGGCCCGGCAAACATTTCATCAGGTGAGACGACACGCACTCCCTGTATCACCTGCCCGACCCGGCGTGGGTGCACGTCGATGAATCTGTCGATTCTGATTCCCTGCGCGCTGAGCGCATCGATGCGCCGCCGGGTGCGCCGGCCACCCGACCAGACAGCTACGCTCGTATACCCGCGCGCGCCAAGCCATGCTGCAAGATATGAAGCCTTATGAGTGTAGAACTTTTCGATGTCGTAACGACTATCGGTGCGCGACGCCCGCGCACCATGATCGCGCCACTGCAAGACGGGCGCGGGCACGCTGCTGAAGCGCAGACCTTGCGCGAGCAGGCGCAGCCACAAATCGTAGTCTTCGGGAAAATCACCGTGACGGTAGGGGTTTGCCAGCATCACCTCGCGCCGCACCATGACCGACGGGTGCGCCACCGGCGATTCAATAAATTGCCTGCATACAAAATCTGCGCTGCTCTGAATGGTATTCAGCCAATCGACGTAGCGCGCATAACCGGCGTTTTTTTCGGCATCGCCCAAATATGCGACATGGCCCGTGACGACGGCGACATCGCTATGGCATTCGAGAAAATCTGCCTGCAACTCAAGCCGCTCGGGCGGCATGAGGTCGTCGGCGTCCATGCGCGCGATGTATAGCCCGCGCGACTGAGATACTCCATAATTCAACGCTGCGACGATGCCCTTCTCTGGCGATCGCAAGACCTGAATACGATGATCACCTGCAGCGGCGGATTGCAGAATTTCATAGCTACCGTCGCTGCTTGCATCATCGACGGCAATGAGTTCAAAGTTTGGCAGCGTCTGGCATAATATGCTCGCGAGGGTTTCGCGAAGCCAGGGTTCGGCATTAAAAACTGGCATGACGATACTCACCCGGGGTGATTCGTTGCGTAAGGCGGCATGCACGCGCCAGTTTTACCGAGCGCCTCCGGGTGCCAACAGAAGGTCGGTTGGTCGCTTTCTGTAGTTTGGGAGAAATACCCCCGAAATATCACGCACTAAACGTCCTTTCGCCAACCTGATTGACGCGGCGTTTTTGTGACCAAGTATGCTCGCCATGGCCGCCAAAAAGTCAGCATCTGCCCCGCCGGGCGACGGGGTCGCGGCAACCTTACCCGCAAATTTAACGTTTGAAAAGGCGCTCGCCGAACTCGAAGAGATCACCGAAAAGCTTGAAGACGGTAAAGAATCACTCGAAGAGTCGATGCGGCTCTATGAATACGGCCTTGCTCTGAAAGAATTCTGCGAAGTGAAACTCAAAGAAGCCGAAGGCAAATGGCTGATGCTCAAGAAAGCGAAAGACGGCAGCGTCTCGGCGCAAGAGCTGCCCAACGACAAGATTCCCGAACCCAACGAGCTGCAGGGGCAGATGTTTTGAAAAGCGACCTGAAAGCTTCTATCGAAGAAACCTTTCGCGCGGCCGAAACTTCCCTGGCGGCGAACCTTGCAGACACAAGCTTCGTCGCCCAAGTGGCCGCCGCCGCCGAGGTCTTATCTGAATCAAAGAACCGCATTCTCACCTGCGGAATGGGCAAATCGGGCCTCATAGCACGAAAAGTCGCTGCAACACTGACATCGACCGGTTCGCCCGCGGTATTTCTTCACCCCGCCGACGCGCTGCACGGAGACATCGGCAACCTGCAGGCGAAAGAAGTTGTACTGGCCTTTTCTAACTCGGGAGAAACGCGTGAAATCGTCGAACTATTACCTCATATCAAGCGCCTTCAGGGCAAGCTGATCGCCGTCACACAAAAAGCCGACAGTACCCTCGCGCGCGACGCCGATGCTGCCATCAGCTATTCGATCACGCGCGAAGGTTGTCCGCTAGAACTTGCGCCTATGGCGTCGACGACGATGTCGCTGGTGATAGGCGACGCCATCGCAACGGCGCTCATCAAGCTGCGCAAATTCAAACGCGAAGATTTTGGCAAATACCACCCATCAGGTACGCTCGGCAAAAAATTGCTCACCCGCGTCAAAGATGTGATGCAACCGATCGAAGGCGTGACCATCGCGCGCACCTCGCCCTTCAAGACCTTTTTGCCCAAAATGATCACCGCGAACCTCGGCTGCATGGTGATCACTGGCAGCAAGGGCCACCTGCGGGGGATTCTCACCGACGGCGACATAAAGCGGCTGCTTGAATTCTATACCGCAAGCCCCACGAAACTTTTCAGCGCGACTGCCGGCGACATCATGACCGAAGACCCGATCTTCGTGCGCGATGCGGCGCTCGTTGATGAAGCATTTGCCCTCATGCAAGAGAAAAATACGTATATACTGCCCGTCGTGAATGCGCAGAAGAAACCCGTAGGGGTTGTGCGCATGCACGACCTCATGGTGACCAAGTAACATGTCTGACAACAATACAGCCGCCACATCAAAAATTGAAAAAGCGATACGCAAACTGCAACGCGACCGCATCGTCGTGTTTCGTATCAATGCCCTGACGCGCATAGGCCGCGAAGAGCTCATGAATATCTTCGTGCGCATCTTTGACGAATTTCAGCTGAACCCGGCGATGCTCTTCAACCTGTATTCGGCAGTCGTTGAAATTATCTTTAATGCGATCAAGGCGAATGCCAAACACGTCATTTTTAAATCTGAAGTACGCATGAAACTGCTGCAACAGCAGTTCGACGACATCGATTCATTGCTCGAAATCATCTTTCATGAAGAGATGCTGCGCGATTTCATGACGAGGCATATTATTCCCGAAAAGCTGAAAAAACGCGTCAACACGGTGCTGCAGCTGACAGAAAAAAAGCGCACCGGGCGGGCCGCGACGCTGACGACCAAAGACATTCAGCAGCTGATGGAGTTCAACAAACTTCTTGAAGAAGAAGAGGTGTTCATTCACTTCACCATGGCGATGACCGATGAAAAGATCGTGTTCAACGTGGTGAACGACATACCGATTCTGTCAAAAGACATGGAACGCATTCTACAGAGCCGCCGTGTGCATCGCAAGCTCTATGATGAGGGCAGGTCAACCGACTATTTCGGCCCCGACTTTATTGACGTGACTGAATCCGCGGGTTTTGGCATCGCTATGGCAGACGAGATCTATTATGAAATGGCACTCGACCCGCTCGAATTTTTCACGATTTCAGCATCAGATGGCGCGACGCGCGCGGTGATGCATTTTCCCCGAGCGAAATTTACTCTTTGATCTAATCCCTTGACGGGAGCTTGCCACCAGGCATAAGCAACATGCTGGCGTTGCCGAGCGAAAAATTGGCGGCGGTGAAGACCTGCCGCCTGATCAGACAATTACCGCCCGTTTTCACGAAAACGGCACCTGGCTCGAAACAGAAACGGTCATCGGGCCCTACTCAGCGAAAGTGCGGCAGAAACTTATGCCGAAGCCCGTCTTTAACGCCTGCAGAAAACTAGCCAAAAAAGCCGGCGCAGAAGACTTCTCTGGTGGTGTGACGATTCGCGATTTGCCGGGCAAGTACACGGTTGAGGCCACCTGCGGCGAGAAGCGGTTCACCTTCGATAAAAAGGCGAAAGTCTTAAAAGAAGAATAACCGCACTGCAGCAGCTCACGCCTGCTGCAGCAATTTCTCTGCAGCGGCGATCTGCTGGGCAACCGCCGGTGGGTTCGTTGACCCTTCACCCTGCCGGCGGCTGATCGACGCCAGCGGCGTGAAGAAATTCTGAGGAAAATGAATGTCGCGCCCCGCGAGAATTTGCCAATCGGTCTGTGTCAGAGTTTCAAGGCGTTTGCCCTGCTCTTCGGCAAATTTCACGGCAGAACCTGCGACGGCGTGCGCGTCCCTGAACGGCACGTTATTTTCGCGTACCAGGTAGTCGGCGACGTCTGTCGCGAGCGCGAAACCGCGCGACAAATTTTCAAGCACGCGGCTTTCATTAAAGCGTATATTCTGCAGAATTTCGAGCATACCGCTGAGGCCCTGGCGCGCCTGGCGAATGCTGTCAAAAAGGTAGACCTTGTCTTCTTGCAAATCACGGTTATACGTCATCGGCAGGCCTTTCAGGTTCGTGATGAGTGCCTGCAGGTTGCCGTTGACGCGGCCGGCTTTTCCGCGCAAGAGCTCCGCAATGTCGGGGTTCTTTTTTTGCGGCATAATCGAAGAACCGGTAGTCACGGCGTCGCCGAGCGTCACGTAGCCGAACTCGGTTGAATTATAGATAATGATGTCTTCACAGAAGCGCGAGATGTGTAAATAGAGGCGCGTCACCCAGAAATGGTAGTTGAGCTGGTAGTCGCGATTCGAAACTGCGTCCATGCTGTTCGGGTATGGCGCGGCAAAACCCAGTTCTTTCGCTGTCATGGCCCGATCAATAGTGTAGTTCGCGCCGCCGAGCGCGGCAGAACCGAGTGGTGAATAGCGCAGGCTCTGCAGCGTAAAGTCGAGCAGTTCGAGATCGCGCGCGAACTGCCAGAAATAGGCCATCAGATAATGACTCAAGAGCACCGGCTGCGCGATCTGCAGGTGCGTATAGCCCACCCAAACGGTTGTCGGGTTTGCTTTCGCCAGATTCAGAAATGCCTTGAGCAGGCTCACGAGATCGGCGCGGTGCGATTGCAATGCCTCTCGTGTATACAGGTGCGTGTCGACCGCAACCTGGTCGTTGCGCGACCGGCCGGTGTGCAGTTTTTTACCAGTATCGCCGATGATCTCAGTCAAACGCGACTCGACGTGCATGTGAATGTCTTCGAGCGCTGCCGAATAAGTAAACTTACCCGATTCAATTTCACTCTCGACCTGCTTAAGGCCGCGTTCGATATCACCGAATTCTGAAGCCGTCAGCACGCCGATGCTTTGCAGCATACGCGCATGCGCAAGCGATGCGCGGATGTCGACTTTATACAAGACCTGATCGAATGAAATCGACTCGGAGATTTCTTCGGTTATTTTCGACGGTGGCGCATCAAAGCGCCCATGCCATAATTTATCGGTTTTGTCTGCCATTAGAGAATTATGGTATAGACGCAGCATGCTGCGTCTCCACAAAAACAAGCCACAAGAGCGATTACAGAGCCAGTTTCGCCAGATCTCTTTCACGCAGATACTGCGGGTAGAGTTCGTACAGCGGTTCGAGCAACGGCAACAGCCTCATCGCACGCGGCAGGTTGCCTTTGGGGCTGACCTCTTTGCGCGCCAATGCCTGCATCAGGTTCACCTGCCCATGCCAGAAATAGTGTGCAACATCCGCTGAAAGGGTGAACTCCACCTCGGGCGTAAATGCGCGGGCAGCATCGCCCGTGAGCACCTGCTTTGCTTTGTCGTCGGTTGAACCGTCGAGCGCGATCGACGCATCGGGCGCGCTGTAGTTAAACCGTATTTTCAAGCCTGAATTTTTCAGGGGTGCGAAAAGTTTTGGGTCGGCCTGTACCTTGAGAAAATACGTTCCGAGAATGTCATAAACTGTGGCCTCATCTTTGAATATGGCCTTGAGTTTTTTGGCGGCGCCCGCCGTACGCGCAGCTTTGAGCTCTGATTTCGAAACGGCAATCGGCTTCAGATTCTGCTCATACGCGGTCTTCACGATTGCGCGCACCGCTTCACCGGTCACGGCCTGCGGGTTATTGAGCATCGCGCCGTCTTCGAGAGCCGTACGCACAACCTGTTCGAGTTTCGCCAGGCCGTCTTTCACGCCGGCCTCTTTGAGACTCAGCGGATGCCCGCAGAGGGCATTCAGCTTCTGGTTCATTGCGCGCAGTTTGCCTGCAAGGCTCTGCGCGCGTTGTTTCGTCAGCCATTCGTCGACGAGGCCTAACTGCGTCACCGCCTGGTTCACCGCAAAATTATCGAGACGCGAGACGATTTGGTTGAGTTCTTTCACGGGATAAAAACCGCTGTCGCCGAAAATCTGCGCGATACGCGCGTAACGCGCCGCTGAACTTTCCATATTGTGCTCAACGCTGAACGGCAGAATGATGCTGTTCGCGAGCCCGTGCGGAATATGGTAAACCCCGCCTAACGCATGGCTGATACCGTGCACAATACCGACGCCGCCGTGGTTAAACGCCACCGCAGCGAGAAACGACGCCGTGAGCATAGCGCCGCGCGCATTGAGATCGTTCGGCACCGCGACTGCCTGCAGAATATTCTGCACAATGAGTTCAATGGCATAGAGCGCGAGCGCGTCTGAAACCGGGTTGGGGTTCTGGCCCGCATAACACTCGATCGCGTGCGTCAGTGCGTCCATTCCCGTTGCGGCAGTGACCTTGCCAGGCATCGTCGCCGTCATCTCGGGGTCTAAGATGGCGATGTCGGGCAGAAAGTGGTCTTCTGCAAATGGCAGCTTCACCGAATTCGCGTCGTCTGAAACCATCGCGAACTGCGTCACCTCTGAGCCCGTGCCCGAAGTTGTGGGGATAAATACCGAAGGCAAGATTCTTTCTTTCAGCAATTGTGCGCCCATGTGCTGCTGCAGCGGCCCGCCCTTGACCATCAGCAGGTTGATGACTTTCGCCGAATCGAGCACCGAACCGCCGCCAATCGCGATCACCATATCGCACTTGTTCTGAACGCCGAGTTCGGCCGCTTCGGTCACAACTTTGAGTTCGCTGTTGGGTGGCACATTATCGTATGTGGCAGCGATAGTGATCGCTGAACCCTGAAGCCCTTCGATGACTTTTTTGGCAAGGCCAGCAGCGACAATCACCTTATCGGTGACGAGCAGCGCACGTTTACCGGGAAAACCGGCAAGTTCTTCACCGAGGCGCGAGGCGAGCCCGATGCCATAACGAACCTTTGTCGGCAGCGAAAACTGGTAATAATCAGGTAGCATGCGCTATAATGGGGCTTCGAGAGACAGCGACAACCAAATCATGAGTTTAGGTACATGCGTACACTAAAGCCGTTTCCTTCTCAGGAAACGGCGAACAGGCGCCGGAAACCGAAAAATCGAAATGCAGCGAAGCGGCTCTTGCCGCGGAGCGCTTTAGTCGCTAACCAAGTGGTCCACGACCTATTGGCAGTCGTTTGCTCATGCAAACGACGAGGCATTTCGAATTTTTCGGCAATTTTTCCGGCGCCTGTTATCCCGCCGCGCGGGATCTGGATTTTAAATAGAAATGAGCCGAAACGACCGACAGAAGAACGATAACCGTCATACCAAAGTAGATGTTGCTGTAACTTTCGGCAGGCGC
>JAKQXK010000144.1 GCA_029561505.1 Spirochaetota bacterium
GCCGGCGATCTGGGAAGCGACGTCGCCGTGTCGGCAAACGGACAATTCACCGCCGGCGGAACGCATGCTGGCAGAAAATTTGATCTCATTTACGGCCACCCAAACGAAACTTTGCCCGATGGCATTGGCACGACTTTCACCACGGTACGCGTCGACGGCACAGACTACCGCCTTGAGACGCAGAAAAGCCAACGCAGCAAGTCAGCAGACGGCACGCTCGTTTGTGAATCGGCGATTGCCAAAACCGGTATTACCATTATTCAGAAAATTAAACCCGAGCCGGCCGGCGACCGGGTGAAAACGCGCATTACTTACGAGATCCGCAACTTGTCGGGTGCGAAACACAAAGTGGGATTAAGGCTTCTGCTCGATACCTGGGCAGGTCAGAACGACGGCGTGCCCTTCATGATACCTGCAGGCAACGCAAGCCAGCTATTTCGTAACGAAGTCGAGTTCACGCCGACCGCGTCGGTCATGTGGCAGGTGTTCGACCCTGATGCCGCCGGGGCCGCGACGCAGCACCAACCCGGATTACAAAACATTATGGTCGGCGACGGCCTCGTGCCGCCTGACCGCATCGCATTTGCTGCGTGGCAGCAGGCGGCCGACACTCTCTGGGACTACGCCGTCAGCGCCGATCGCCGCGTGACAGGTGATTCAGCCGTGATCTTGTGGTGGAACCCGGCCGACATCGCCGCTGGCGCGACGCAGATCGTCGCGACCGAACTGGGTGCGGCTCTGCAAAAGCGCGAGCCCGCTGTTTTTGTCACCAGCGCGGCGACGGGTGAAATACTGATCTACCTGTGGCACCTCAATGATTCTGACGCCGAACAAAAAATTGCGTATAACATTCGCGCAGAAAAGGGCAACTTCACATTCCAGTTTGACCTGAGCGAAATAAAGCTGCTACCGGGAGAAGTTTTTGTCAAAGCCAGCCCTGGGCAGGTGCTCGCCGAAGGTGCCACCGCGGTTGTTATCAGCGAAACCGTCAACGGCGCGACTCGCGAATACCGGTTTCCATTGCAGAATCTGAAATTGTGGAAACAAGTCAGCGCGGCGCCCGTAATCGAACCGGCGCAGCTTTACCCGGTCAGCTATTTCGACGAGCGCAGCCTCAACCTGAAGGCAAGGCTCAAGACTGCCGGCGGCAAAACGGTGCAGACAATCAAACTGCAGCGCAAGGCCATCGACGGAGGCTACGAATATTCGGGTGAGCTGAAGATTGCACCCGAAATCGCCGCAGGGCGTTACAGCGTTGAGGTTGTTAAATGAAAAAGTTCGTCTTCGGTTTACAGGTTTTCGCATCTACCGGTCTCTTCGCCGAAGAGGTGCTGTCTTCTCGCCCCGTTGTGATTGCCCCACGCCGCATCGAGGCGAAATCGATCGAGGTAAATGGGCGGCCCGCCGTTACGCGCCACGACCAGCAGCAAAATTTCGAGCTCGATGAGGCGAAGACGCTGCTGATGGTCACTTTTCGCCGCGGTTCAATCAGACTGAGCAAAGATACCGAAAAGCAGCTGCTCGCGCTCGCCATCACTGGGGGACAAAAGCTGCGTGTATTCGGGTTCGGAGACCCGAATCACAAAGACGCCGCGCGCATCGCCAATCTGCGCGCCCGCGTGATCGCATCTTACCTGCGCGAAAAAACGGGAAATCAGACAATTCAAATAAAATGGACCGAAAAGCCCCATGCCAGACACCCTGGCATCGGTGCGATTCTTGAAGGGGATAAATAATGCATCTGTTTGCTTCAATCGTATTCAATCTGCTGATCGCCACCTCGGCTTACGCCGTGATCATGGCTGCGCTGCACATTCGTAACCCGCGCCGCGGCGCATTACTTGCGTCAGCGCGCTCGGCGCTTGAACTGCACCTGATCGCCGTTTCGCTCTGTGTGGCGATTCTGCTCTACATGCTGGTTACCGCCGACTTTTCAATCGTCTACGTGGCCGAGCATGTGAACCTGCAGTTACCGGTATTTTACCGCCTCACTTCGCTGTGGGCGGGCCAGGCAGGGTCAATGCTCTGGTGGAACTTTCTCGTCGTGCTGTTCTCATACCTTGCGATTCGCCATATCCGCAAGGCTGAGCCGGTACTCGAATCGTGGATGCTGGTTATTCTCATGACGCTGTCGCTCTTTTTCACTGCGATCGGCTGCTTTGCGCCGTCGTCTGACCCGTTTAGAGTCTTTCAAGAAGGTGAAAAAATATTCTCGCACGCCGAGGGGCGCGGACTCAACCCGCTGCTGCAGCATTGGGCTATGATTATACATCCACCTATTTTATACCTCGGCTACGTCTCTTTTGCAGTACCGTTCGCCATCGCGATGGCAGCGCTGCTCTACCGCCCGGCCGATGGCTCGGCAGCAACGGTCTCAATCGTCTGGACACGCTACGTGCGCCGCTGGACACTCTTCAGCTGGTTTTTTCTGGGTGTCGGCATTCTGCTCGGCGGCAAATGGGCGTACGAAGAACTCGGCTGGGGCGGCTACTGGGCGTGGGACCCTGTCGAAAACGCCTCGCTGATGCCTTGGCTCACGGCGACGGCCTTTTTGCACTCAATCATCGTGCAAGAGCGCCGGGGCATGCTTAAAATCTGGAACATGGTACTCGTTTCGATTTCATTTATCATGACGGTCGTGGGCACCGCGCTCACCCGTTCAGGGGTCGTGCAGTCGGTGCACGCTTTCGCGCAGTCAAACCTTGGCTGGTTTTTTCTCGCCTTTATCATTATCACAATGGCGTTCTGCACATACGCAATCATTCGCGGTTATGATTCTCTCAAGTCTTCTCAGCCGATTGAATCTCTGATGAGCCGGGAAGTTGGCTTCTTGTTCAACAATGTATTGTTGCTCGCTTCGCTGTTCATTATTTTCTTCGGCACCATGTACCCGACGATGAGTGAAGCCATTTCGGGCAGACGCGAATCGGTAACCGCAGAATGGTTCAACCGTTTTATGGCGCCGATGGGCATTCTCATTCTGTTTCTCACGGGCCTCGGCCCCCTGCTCGCGTGGCGCTCGACCACCTGGCATTCGCTCATGAAGAACATGCGCCTGCCAGCGCTCGCCGCAGCAATCGCCGGTGCGGCCGCTTACGCGATCGTCGGGGGCACGACAGTCGAATGGAACCCGGCGAAAATTATGGCGCTCATCACGTTCGCAACGGCGGCATTTGTGATTGCAGGTGTGCTCGAAGAATGGCTGCGAGCCGCTTTCAGCCGCCGCGCATACAGCGGTGAAAATCTGTTGCTGGCGACCGTATTGGTGCTTTTTCAGAACAAACGGCGATTTCTGGGTTATATGGTGCACATATCACTCGCGATTCTCTTCTCGGGGTTTGCGGGGCTGGCCTTCGGCACCGAGGGCCGGTTGATTTTGACTCCCGGTGAAGCGCAGCAGTTTGCCGGCTACACCATTCACGTTGAGAAATATGAAGAGAAAGGCCAGCCCGAGGGCGCGCGTATACCACTCTATGGCACCCGCATGGTGACTGTCGCAGTCTACCGCAACAACGCGCTCGTGGGGCGCGACACGACCGAAATTCGCACCTACCCAATGTACAACTTCAGAGAGGGGCGCTATTCAGACACGCAAAACACTTCAGAACCTGCTATTATCTCGAAGTTCAACGCTGACGTCTATCTGCAGCTCGGCGGCGACGAAAAGGGCAAACTGGTGATTCAGGTTTGGCTAAACCCGCTCGTGCGCTGGGTGTGGGGTGGTTTCGCCTTCTTTGGGTTTATGGGGCTCTTGCTGCTCTTGCCGATCGGAGAAAAGAAATTTCTTGGCATCGGGTCGCTAAGACTTTCGGTGATGCCGCAGGCGCGCACAATCCCATAAACCGCGCGGCGCCAGATTTGGGCGCAAAACTTGCTGCGTCTGCCTAGGGTTGCGGCGCCGGCCGCCAAGCCAATGTAGGACAATGAAGACGACAGAACCACACGATCAGCTGCAGAGTGACATCGCCTTCTTGCACGGTATTCTCGCAGAAGTTATTACACAGCGCGAGGGCAGCGGGTTCTTCGAGCTGCTCTCTGGGGTTCTACGGGTTTCTGCGAAATACCAAAACACCAAGAATGATGAGGATTTCTCAAGCCTGCAGAACCTTTTCGCCGAATTTGATGCCGAACGCGCAGAAAAAATTACCCGCGCACTCGCGTGTTACCTGAGCCTCGTCAACATAGCCGAAGAACACCAGAAAGTGCTGCATGAACGTGAGGCGTGGCGATCGATTGAAGACGATGCC
>JAKQXK010000166.1 GCA_029561505.1 Spirochaetota bacterium
TGAATGACCTCGGCAGCCGTTTGGTCAAACCATTCGTCAAGAACCCTGCGCTGTTCTTTCTCAAACAATACCAGAAACAGGCCGACCTGATTTTCGTGCGCACCCGCGAATTTTACGATCTGATGGTCAAAAAAGGCCACGACGAACGTAAGCTGCGCTATTACCCGGCGGGGGTCAACGCGCGCCACTGGAACCCGCAAAACGCCGATCGCGCCTCTCTGGGTGAACACGGCATCGACCCCGAAATGACCGTCGTTATTTTTGTCGGGCGGATTACGAAAGTCAAAGACATTGAATTTTTGTTGCGGTATTTCACCGAAGAAAAACCCGACAAGGCCGTTTGCGCCGTAATCGGTGGCGGCCCCGAAAAAGAACTCTACGAAAAAAAATACGCAGGTGATCGCATCAAATTTCTCGGTGTGCAGCGCGGTGCAGCTCTGCAAAAACTCTATGCCAGCGCTGACCTTTATGTTCTGCCTTCGGCGAGTGAAACACTCGGCAAAACCGTGCTCGAGGCGATGGCGTCTGGCACGGGTGTCGTCGTCTCAGACAAGGGCGGCCCAAAAGACTACGTCACGCATGGCGAAAACGGCCTCGTCTTCAAAGCGCACGACTATGACTCTTTCAGAGACACGATGAACGCGCTCTTCACTGACCGGGCACACATGAAGTCGCTGGGCATCAAGGGCCGCGAATCGATCAGCAACCATACCGACGAAAAACTGTTTGAGTCTTTCACGCGGCATATCGCCGAGTTGGTGTGACAAGAATACAGCTACCTAAATCGATTCACGGCTGGCCCGACTTTCTCGGCACCGCAGAGCGCAAGAAATCCGCGAAGCGGCGGAAGAAATAACCTCACCCCCCGTCCCCCTCGGCCGCAAGCGTCCCCGACGGCCCACAACGTGGAGAAGGGGGCCGGGGGGATGAGGTTAAATATTTCTTTACGCAACAATCCCCAGCGGCCATGAACGCATATGTCGACAGTCGTTGATGAAGCACTGGCCATGCCCGTTGAAAAACGGGCAGAGCTGGCAAATCTGCTGCTGCAAAGCTTGAACCCCGCGAATACCGAAATTGAGCAGGCTTGGGCGAAAGAGGCCGAGGCACGGCTGGCTGCTTACCAGTCGGGTCAGCTGAAGGCGGTCGATGCCCGACAGAGCCTTGAGCAAATACGTTCTCGTTTGAAATGAAGCTGCAAATTCTCGAACCGGCGCTTGCCGAGTTAGATGAAGCGACCCAGTACTATGAGCGTCATGAACGCGATCTTGGAGAGAGCTTCCTAACGGAGTACGGCCATTGTCTCGACCGGATTTCTCGTTTTCCGGATGCATGGAGTTTCGCCAGCGCAAATTGTCGCAAATGCCTTTTCAAGAGATTCCCTTATGCCGTCGTCTTCAGTGTCGTGGATGAAGTTATTCTGGTCATTGCGATTATGCATTTGAGCAGAGAGCCTGCGTACTGGGTAGAGCGTGTCTGAAACATGTCACCCCTTCTCGGCGCCGGCGCTACGGCAAACAAAGTGAGTCTGCGGCTAAGGAGCTCAGTCGAAGGTTAACGGGGGATGATTTAACCACCCCAGCCATATTTCTTCTCAAACTCGGCAAACTCAGCTTCAAGCCCATTCGCCTTGCAGCCCGCTTCGAGGTCTTTGCGCCAGTCTTGCAGGTTTTCAATGCCGTCGACAAGACCCTTCATCGCCTTGATCATTCCGGTGACGGCAGAGAAGCCTGAAGTCTCTTTTTCTAGCCCCGTTATTTTCTGAATACTTGCCTGAATTTCAGCGACGCCTGATTGCAGGTCGGTGTGCAGCCGCCGTACGTCTTCGGTTGAAGTCTGCATTTTGGCGAGGGCTTCGACGGCCTGCGCGAGTTTTTTGCTTTCATTGCCTTCATCAAATTCGGGAATTTCTTCTTTGCCGGGTTGGTCGCTGCCTTCTTTTTGCTTGAACTTTTCGCTCAGCAACGCCATCAGCGGAAACAGGCTGCCGGCTTTCGGTAGTTCAACCTGCAGGTAGTGCTTGAGATCTGATTTGATCGCGTCGCTGGTGCCGACCTTTTTTTTACAGGCCAATAACGTGAGCAACACCAGCAAAGAAGGCAATGCGCGGCGCAGAATCATGCACGCTGCTGCCGGGCAGAGCCGCACGCGTAAACTAAAAAAGGCGGCCGGCTGATGCTAGCTTACAAGCTTTCGTTGCATAGCATAGTTGGTCAGCCCCTGCCCAGCTCGGTGCACTTCGTTTTCAGCGGTGATTGAAAAGCCATGTTTGCTAAAAAAGTCGCGGGCGGCCTTTGAAGCTTCAGTATAGAGATGCCCGAGGCGGCGTTCGTCTGCAATGGCGATTGCATGTTTGAGCAACGCGGTGCCAATGCCTTGGCCCTGGTATGCCGGGTGCACGTAGGCGCAGTCGATATGGCCGTCGGCTTCGAGTTCGAGAAAACCCGCTACCTTGCTGTCAACAACGGCTACGAACGGCCGCTTGGCGGCAAGTCGCTGCTGCCAGAATTTTACATCGGCTGGCAGAGGTGCCCATGCATTCTTTTGCTCTGGCGTGTAAACGCTGTCGTCGATTGCGTGCACCGCGGCGCAGAAAATTTCGATGAGCGCTGCGGCGTCTGCCGGGTGGTAATCACGAACGGTCATACCATCGGCACTTCGATCGCGAGTAGCCGCGCATCGCTAGTCACTTCGATGTCGACCGCTTCGAGCCCCGATAGGCCGAGCGCGTCGCGTGTCTGCAGCGTTTCGCCTGCGACGAGCGCCGAACCTTTGATGACGAACAGATAGATGCCGGCATTTTCGCCTTCAGGACTGATTTTCACTTTCGCGCCCGGGTCGAACACGCCCTGCCAGAACTGCGCTCGTTGGTTAATCCACAATACGTCTTTGTATTCTTGCCAGCTGACGAGTCTTATGAACTCATTGCGTTTTGCCTCGAGATCGAAACTGAGCTGGCCATAACGCGGTTCGATACCTTTTTTATCGGGCAGCACCCAGATTTGCAGAAAGTTGACTTCTTGTGCTTTGTCGGGGTTAAACTCTGAGTGCATGATGCCGGTGCCTGCAGACATGATTTGCACGTCGCCGCTCAGAATCGTTTCGCTGCGCCCCGTCGAATCTTTGTGCGCGAGCGAGCCCGAGAGCGGTATCGAAACGATCTCCATATCTGAATGGCCATGCATGCCGAAGCCCATTCCGGGTGCGACACGGTCGTCGTTCAGCACGCGCAGCGCGCCAAAATTCATTCGATCTTTGTCGTGATACCCCGCGAAACTGAATGTGTGGCTGCTCTTCAGCCAACCATGATCGGCAAAGCCCCGGCTGGCCGCGCGGTGAATCATCTTTTGCATGCCCCCAATGTAACAAAGCAGAGCGCTTCGGCGAAGTAAAATTCGCATTTACGTCAGATGCAATGAGGCGAAGCGAGCTCAAGGTATATTGTATATTTATGGAAGAACTGACAAACTATGTTATCTGGCTCATCGGTGGATCTATACTCGTTCTGCTCGAGTTTCTGATTCCGGGGCTGGTCGTCATTTTTCTGGGTCTTGGCGCTCTCATCACATCAGGGCTTTTGTATATAGGTTACATTCGCGACCCCTGGCTCGCCATTGCGTGCTTCGCAGTTACATCGATTTTGATGCTTGTAACGCTGCGCAAAATGGTATTGCGGTTTTATCCGTCGCTCAGCGAAAAGGTTGAGACTGACGAAGATGTGCTGATTGTTGGTAAGCGGGCCGAAGCAATTTCAGTGCTCTCTGCGCACGACTACTCGGGCCGCGTCAAATATTCGGGCACAACCTGGCCTGCACGCAGCGAAGCGGGCGAGATCGCAGAAGGTTCGCAGGTCGAGATCGTCGCGCAAGAAAATATTAACCTCGTCGTGCGCAAGACGGCGTAATCTCTGGCAAAACGGCGGTTTCGTCGCGAAACAATTTCGCAATGCGTTTGACATGACGCATGCGCAGGGCAATTAGCCTCATGGAAAATCTCGCAACCGTCGTTGTGCTCGCCGTCTTCTTTCTGGTGCTGCGCATGTTTCGCATTATACCGATGCGCGCGCTCGCCGTAAAAGAAAGGCTGGGGGCGTTTAAAGGGGTTTTGAAGCCCGGCTTTCATTTTATAGTGCCTTTTATCGACCGCATAGCCTACGTGCACGATGCACGCGAGCAGGTAATCGACATACCGAAGCAGCGGTGCATCACCCGCGATAACGTTGAGGTCGATGTCGACGGCGTTGTTTACCTCAAGGTCGTCGATGCGCAGAAAGCGAGTTATGGCATCGGCAACTACCACGCCGCGGTGATCTCGCTGGCGCAGACGACCATGCGCTCTGAAATCGGCAAGATGGCACTCGACGATACCTTTCGCGAGCGCGACAAGATCAACGACAAGATCGTTATGGAAATCGATAAAGCCTCTGAACCGTGGGGCATTAAGTTCATTCGCTACGAAATACGCACAATCGAACCTTCTGCCAACATGATGAACACCATGGAAAAGCAGATGGAAGCCGAACGCCAGAAACGCGCAGATATCACGCTCGCACAGGGCGAGAAGCAGGCGCGCATCAACGTGTCTGAGGGTGAAAAGCAGGCTGCGATCAATGTTTCAACGGGTGAAAAACAGAAGCGCATCAACGAAGCTGAAGGCCGCAGCAAAGAAATCACGCTGGTAGCCGAAGCGACGGCGAATGGCCTCAGGCGCATCGCGCAGGCAATCGGCCAACCCGGCGGCTCGTCGGCGGTGAAGATGCGTATCGTTGAACAGTTTCTCGAAGAATTCGGCAAAGTGCTCGCGCACTCTAAAGTCTCGGTCGTGCCTGGCCGCATCGCCGAGCTGCAGACCTATTTTCAGGGCCTCTCGACCCTCACCGGGCAGACGGCTGATGTCGCGAAAGCGGCGCAGCCACAACAACCAAGGAGCGCAAAATGAATCCATTTGATATTATTGTCTGGGGCGGCATATTCGTCTATTTTCTCTTCAAGCTCGTGCGTTCGGTGCGCATTATTGAACCACGCAAAGCGGCGATTGTCGAGCGCCTGGGCAAGTACCACAAAACCCTGCTCAGCGGTTTTCATGTCATGGTGCCGTTTCTCGACAAGGTAACGTTTGATCAAGATCTGAAAGAAGAAGCGATGACGGTGCCGCCGCAAGACTGTTTCACGCACGACAACGTGAAGGTCGAGGTCGACGGCGTCATCTACATGATGGTCACCGACCCGATGCTCGCGAGCTATGGCGTAACCGATTTTCGCCAGGCGACCATTCAGCTGGCGCAAACAACGATTCGTTCAGTGATGGGTACGCTCGACCTCGACCGCACCTTTGAAGAGCGCGAGATGATTAACCAGAAAATCGTGAGCGTGCTTTCAGAAGTCGGCGAGACCTGGGGCATTCGCGTGCTGCGCTATGAGATCAAGAACATCGTGCCGCCGGTTTCGGTGAAAAACGCGATGGAGCGCCAAATGACCGCAGAGCGCGAACGCCGCGCTCAGATTGCCCGCTCAGAAGGCGACATGCAGTCGAACATCAATAATTCAGAAGGCCTCATGACTGAACTCGTGAACCGCTCAGAGGGTGAAAAACAGCGACGCATCAACGAGGCCGAAGGTCGCGCGAAAGAAATTGAAGCACTCGCCAACGCAACTGCGCAGGCGATCGAAGCGGTCGCTGCAGCGGTGCGCGAGCCAGGCGGCAACCAGGCAATGGCTTTGCGGTTGACCGAGTCATACCTCAGCAAACTTTCGGGCATTGCACGCAAAGACGCCACGGTGATTATTCCCTCTGACTTGACGCGTCTAGACGAGCAGTTGGCGGCGCTGGGCCTCAAGTCATCGGCAAATAAAGAAAGTTGACCCCTTTCGAACAAACAAATTTCTATCTCGCTAAGGCGTTTGCCGTCGCGAACCTCGGCGCTGATGTCGAGCGCATGCTGCTGACGCCGCGCCGTGAATTGCAGGTGAAACTCGTCGTTCAGCTCGACAGCGGTGCATTCAAGACTTTCACCGGTTTTCGCGTTCAGCACGATAACGCGCGCGGGCCGTTTAAAGGCGGTATTCGCTTTCACCACGAGGTCAACCTCGACGAAGTGCGCTCGCTTGCCTCGCTCATGACCTGGAAAACCGCCGTCGTCGATATTCCGTTTGGTGGGGCAAAGGGAGCTGTGCTCTGCAAACCTGCGGAGCTTTCTGCGAATGAAAAACAGCGTCTGACGCGTGCGCTCGTGCGCGCGCTGCACGAAGTGATCGGCCCCGACAAAGATATACCCGCGCCCGATGTCGGCACCTCGGCGAGTGAAATGGGTTGGTTCGTCGATGAGTTCGAACTGCTGCACGGTTTTGCTCCCGGCGTTGTCACCGGTAAACCGCTGGCGCTCGGCGGCTCTCTGGGGCGCGACGCTGCGACAGGCCGGGGCACTCTCTTCGCGATTCGCGAAATTCTGCGGCTTGCGGGTGCGGGCGAAATTGCCGGCAAAACTTTTGCGGTGCAGGGGTTCGGTAACGTGGGTGCCTGGGCCGCGAGGCTCATTGCCGCTGAAGGTGGCCGCATTGTGGCGGTGTCAAACAGCAGAACCGGTGTCTATAACCAGAACGGCATCGACGCCGAATCGTTATGGCTAACGTACCAAAAGGGTGAGAAATCCTTCGCTGCTGGCGCGGGTGAACCGATCACGAACGCCGAGTTGCTCGCGGTTGATTGCGACGTGCTTGTGCCGGCAGCATTGGGGGGAGTTCTCACTGCAGAAAACGCCGGCCGCGTGCGCGCAAAATACATCGCCGAAGCCGCGAACCACCCAGTCACGCCTGAAGCTGACGAAATACTCAGAAAACGCGGTGTTTTGCTGATTCCCGATATACTCTGTAATGCCGGCGGCGTCACGGTTTCTTATTTTGAATGGGTGCAGAACGCGCAGCGCGCCACGTGGACAGAGCTCAAGGTCAATGCCGAGCTTGAATTAAAGATGGCAGAGGCATGCCGTAGCGTCTGGTCGCTGTCGCAAGAGGCAAAAGTTGACCTCAGAACGTCGGCTTTTCTGCTCGCTATTCAGCGCGTCGTTGCAGCTACCCGTTTGCGCGGCTTTCATTAGCGGGTTTTTGAAAACGAAGCTGGCAGCCGGCGCCAAAACCGAAAATTCGAAAAGCCGGCAGCATTCGCCAAAAGTGTTTTTGGTTGTCAGGTTGTTGAGAGGCGAGGGTTAGCCTGATTAAAGGTATATATGATATTTGATTGGTTTCACTCGCTTTTCTCAAACGACATGGGTATCGATCTCGGTACCGCGAACACACTGGTGTACGTTAAGGGTCAGGGCATTGTGCTCTCAGAACCTTCAGTCGTCGCCATACAGGCATCGACTGGCAAAGTGCTCGCGGTCGGTCAAGAGGCAAAGCGTATGCTCGGCCGCACACCCGGCGAGATCGTGGCGATACGCCCGATGAAAGACGGCGTGATCGCCGACTTTGAAACCGTCGAAAAGATGATCCGCTATTTTATCAATAAGGTGCACAACCGCGCAACCCTGGTAAAGCCCCGCATCGTGATCGGTGTACCGTCGGGCATTACCGAAGTTGAGCGTCGGGCCGTGCGTGAATCTGCAGAACAGGCCGGCGCGCGCGATATCTTCTTGATCGATGAAGCTTTTGCTGCCGCGCTCGGCGCGAAAATTCCGGTACATGAGCCTGCGGGCAACATGATCATCGATATCGGCGGTGGTACGACAGAAATCGCGGTTATCTCACTCGGCGGCATGGTGATCGCCGACAGCATTCGTATCGGCGGCGACGAATTCGATGAGGCCATCATCAAGCATCTGCGTCTGCACCACAACCTTATCATCGGCGAGCGCACTGCCGAAGAGATTAAACTCGCCATCGGTAATGCAATGCCCGAGAAGAAGACAGAAACGTTTGAACTCAAAGGCCGCGACGCGGGTACAGGTCTGCCACGTACTGTGGTGATCGACAGCACTGAAGTGCGTAAGGCCCTGAAAGAACCGATCGATGCAATTGTCGAAGCGACAAAAATTGCGCTCGAGAAAACTCCTCCCGAACTCGCAGCCGACATCGTCGAGCGCGGCATAGTTATGACGGGCGGTGGTTGCCTCTTGAAAGGTCTCGATAAACACATTTCGAAAGAAACCGGAGTGCCGGTGATTCGCGCTGAAAACCCGCTCAACTGCGTGGTCGAAGGCACAGGTAAGTATCTCGAAGAGCTGAAATATCTGAAAGGAAGATAGAAGCCCTGATTGGGCCGTCATACTTCGACAGGCTCACTAAGGTGAGACTTCGTCGCAGCATGACAAATCTTTGTCATACGGAGCTCGTCGAAGGGTGATTACCAGTGCCCTACTTTGTCTCGCCCTTCACCAGCTGCCAGACATCATTTAAATAAAGCCCGGCGCGCCGGTCGCGAAAAGTTTCGTCGCTAAGTGTATGGCTTGCGAGCACCTTGCCCGAGAGCACCAGCTGTGCTTTGAAATAGAGTTCGCCTTCGATGTAGATCGACCCGGCAGAGGGTGCATATCCTGCCGAGACAACATTCGTATGGCTGACATACCCCGGTATCAGCTTCACGCCGTAAATTTTCGACTGCAAACCAAAAACCTTCTGCGCGAATTTATCAAATGCTGAAATACGCCGCATTTCTTTGAAGGCGAGAAATTTAAAGCCTTGTCCCTGCGCGGGTAAGGGCAGCGGTCTCGAGGCATAGTCATAACCCGGCAGGTTTTTCTCAACCGCAGCAATTGCCTGTATCAGCTCGTCGTCGCCCGAATATTCAAGCAGCAGAATGAAGCGGCAGTGGTCGTTCATAACTTTGGCAGTTTACGTTTCATCAGTTCAACCAGGTAGCTTTTTATCTGAACGCGTATCGATTGGTCTTTCTCGAGATCGTATGTGACAAAGAGGTATTGAATCGTCGCTTCGCTGTCAAACTGTGAAACCGAAGCAAGCGCTGCTGATCGTAGCAGCTGCGCCCGCGCCGGGTCAGCAAGAACTGCGAGCAATTGCGGCAGGTGTTTCTTCTGCTTGAAGGCACCGAGCGCTACAACGGCTTCAAGCACGATCGCCTGTTCAGCGCTTGTTGCAACGAGGTGTGCAAGCGGTTCGGCGCAGCGCTGTTCAGCAAACCGAATACAGGCATGCGCCGACCAGAGAAGCAAATCGGTATCGCTTTCTTTTTTGAGAAGCGCGAGCACACCATTCATGCCGCCCCCCGAACCCAGTGAGAGTAAAGCGCGAAGCAGCGCATGTTTTTGCGCCATATCTGACTCTTTGGCGAGTTGCTCTGAAATCGCGTTGGCGTAGCGTTTATCGTTCTGTGCCAGCGCCGATTCGAGCGCTTTGGTGCGCACAGGCAACTTCGTGTCGCTGATGAGTCTCTGTATTGCCGAGAATACCGGGCCCGTCTTGAATTGGCGAAGAATTTCGACGGCTTTAAGGCGCACCTCTTCGTCAGCTTCGCCCTGCGCGAGGTTAATAACGCCATATTGCGCCTTGTCGGACGCAATCGCTTCAAGGGTTTTCAGGGCAAAATAGCGCACATTCTTGTTCGGGTTCGAAAGCTGCAGCAGCAGCAAAGGTACTGCGCGTTCGTCTTTTAGCGCCAGCAGGGTTTCCATCGCATAAATTTTATCAATGGCGTTTTCTGCTGCGAGCAGCTGGCCGATTAGCGGGTAGATGCGCTCGTCGCGGCGGATAGCGACCGCGCGGTTGGCTTCTGCCCTGAGCGCTGCCTGCGGGTGTACAAGAAACGGCGCTATCGTATAGATGAGGTCGGGGTTCTTATTGGGCCCGGCAGCCTTGAGACATAACTCGGCATAATCGACGTCGTCTTCAACGCGGTTTTCTTTGATCATGCGCAGAAGTTCATTGTGCAGGTGCTTGCCTGAGACTGCGTCGTGGCGCTCTTTCTCGGCGATGGCACGTGTGAATCGCTTACGTTGTTTTTCTTTCGCTTTCGCAAACCAATCGACAAGTTTGTCGGCGTCTTCTTCAGCCGGTTGGGTGGCCGAAAAAATTTCGAGAGCGCGCGCATGGTCGTCAGCCGCGATAGCGGCGTCGATCGCCGGGTCGGCGTGCAGCTGGCTCAGGCAGCACAGCGACCAAGCTATCACGAACGCCAGGTATTTCACAGGCCGAACCTCACTCGCAATTCGCCGTAAACCGCCATGCTCCCGGTGAAAATGTGCAGCGCTTCGTCTGCTTCAAGTAGTGCCCTGATTTCATCGTCAGTGGGCGCAGCCAGATTCTGCGGTCTGTTTTCAGTTGTAAAATATCCCGCAACGCCCATCGGAAACAGAAATAACCTGGCCTTTGCCCCGAGCCCGGCTGCCAAAACACTGCAAAATTGCGCAAGATCTCGTTCAACCATCGTATTCAGAAAAATGTTGCAGCGCGATTCAGGTTGTCGATTAACAATCTCGACAAGTGCCCGCATAGCCACCGTGTTGTGCCCCGAGTCGAACACTATTCGTGGGTGCGTGCGCACCACGCTGAACCGCCCGAATACAGGTTGGGCCAGCACCTGCCGCAACCTAGCGTCATGATCATCGCCCGATGAGAATTCACGTTGAAGAATCTGCTGCGCAAACTGCCGGTTTCGCTCGGTAAAATCTTCGCCCTCACTGGCGATGATGACCAGTTCAGACTGCCTCGCAGCACAGGTTTCTTGCAGCACCTGCAGCGCTTCTGGCTGCTGCGCGCAGGTGTAAACGCGCTGCGCGTTGCGAATGATGCCGGCTTTTTCGCGTGCAATCTCTGTAATGGTATTGCCTAGTATCTGCTGGTGGTCTAAGCCAATTCTGGTAATGACGCTAAACGCTGATTGCAGGTTGTTCGTTGAATCAGATTTGCCCCCAAGGCCCGTTTCGATTACGGCACAGTCGACCTTCTGGTCGGCGAATATTTCAAACGCCATCGCTGTCATCGCATCGAAAAACGAAAGCGCGCCGGCATCGCCATCGTTGCGAAGTTTGGCCCAGGCGGTGGTCAGCAGCTCGTCAGAGATCGGTTCGTCGTTCAGCAGCACACGCTCTTTGAGACTTATGAAATGAGGTGAAAGGTATGTGCCGGTCTTATAGCCCAGCGCGATCAGGCCGCGCGAAAGATAAGTGGTCGCACTGCCTTTACCCACGGTGCCGGCGATGTGAATTGTCTTATAGCGGTATTGCGGATTTCCCTTTGCCGCTAGATGGTCGCGCAGTACTGCCGGGTCATAAGCGCCCGGCGCAAACCGACGGCTCCGTTCGAAGTTACGTCCGCTGAAAAAGTCCAGAATTTCTTTTTCAATCGGTGCGGGCTTTGGCAACGTGGCAGAGACCGGTCTTTGATTAATCACTTTTCAGCTGCGCCTCGATTTCCTGTAAGCGGTTGATCCACAGGTGGGTTGCTGCGGGGTCGCCCTTCGCCGCTTCTATTTTGCGCTTGATGCGCTTGATCTCTTCAATGCGAAAATTATTCTCTGACAAAGCCAGATCTTTGTCGGTGTCAAACGGTGTCACAAAAAAAAGATAGTGCTGCGTCGGCCCAAGCACGCGGCTGCGGTCGTCGCGGATCGCGACGTGCAGGTAATACCGGCCCGCAGCACGAATTTTGAAAGCGATTCGGCCAGACGCGGCCGCGATGGGTCGCTTTGGAACCGTGTCTGGCTTATTGTCTACCTCGGCATAATAGCTGCCGGGGTTCAGATTTTGTATTAAGAATTCTGCCTGTCCGGGCGTCACCATTCGCGGTGCAACCTGATTACGCAAAATAACTTCGGGCTCGGGCGGGGCGTATTGCCACAACAGCGGAATATGGTAGACCCGCGAAAAAGATCCGGTGCGCAGGTTTCTGACCTGCATATGCAAGACATAGGCCCCTTCTTTGCGTGCGGCGAACTGCAGCGTGTTCGAGGGTATCAGCTTTGCTTCATTTAATGGTTCGCTGCCGGCATTCTGGTCTAACAGGTAGCGATACGCATATTCGCTGCCCTTCGGCGTCGCCCAGTTGACGAGCATCACGGGCGGGTTGCGCTTCACGTCGAGCCGCCAGTCGATATCGGTGATGATCGCGGTAGGTGCGTTCCACGTTTCGAGAAAAATGTGCCTGATCTCTGTCTCGAGCAAGAAGGTGAGCTGGTTGGTGTTGTCGATCATGGGGTAAATGTGCCCCGGCCAAAAGAGTTTTCTCTCTTCGAGGCGAGCCTTGCGGCGAGGTACCGGAAAGTCATCGAATACCAATTTGTACGCTGAGGCGATGTGATCTGCTGTGAGAATAATATTCAGCTCTTTATTGAAATTGATGGGTATTACCCTGTCGACAAAAGTAAGGCGGGGATCTTTAACCAGCAGGTTTCGGCGAAGCTCGTTGCCAGCTATATTGAATTGCCACAGGGCCCCTTCGAGGTCGAGCCCGATCAGATGAATAACATTGCGGTAGCGGTAAAAGCGCGCACTTTTCACCGGGAAAGGTAATTGGTACGACCGATAGTCGCCGTCTTTCCACGTTGTCCATGTGTGACCCGATGGCGATGCCGACACGTAGTGTACGCCGCCGTCAGTCCATTGTAAGAACATTAGCTCGATCGGGTCACGGCTCACCATGATGTCGGTGGTGCGGTTTTCGCTCCAGTATTTTATCGAATAGTTCTTGTTGTTATAGGCGTAAAACAAACATGACGGATTGCCGGCCACGATGTTGACGCGTGCGTCGACGTCATAAACGTTATAGCCAAGCGCAAACTCGTTTGAATATTTCACCTGACCCGCAAAGTCGACGGCTATGAACGATATGAGTTTTTCAAGATTGTAGACGCTGACGATCAGATCGCCGTCTTCCATCGGAAAATGCTTTAACAGGTCGGGTACACGCCGAAACCTGTGCACCCTTTGCAGTGAATATTTCTGGTCTGCGACCCTTCCGTAAACAAGGTTCAGGTCATCATCCATCGCGAAGAAACGCGCTATCCACGAAGACCATTGTGTTCTGATGAGCTTCAGATTCGCGATCGGCCATTCGCCGCCGCTTTGCGCAAAAAGGGGCAGTGTGCAACACAAAACAATATGCAGAAACGCGCGCCGCATCAGGCCCATGCCCCTGCATAAAAAGCGAGGCGTTTTCTTTGCCACACCGCGAGCAGCACCAGCGCCGCCAGAACAAGGCCCAGCGTCTGGTAAACCTGCCGGCGAAATTCTTTTCGCACATCGGGCACATCGATCATGCGCGAGTCATATGTGAACTGCAGCCGCTCGGGCCCCTTAAACAGGGTCTTGGCATTGAGAAAATAGTTTCCCGGCTTTTGCAGATAGATGAACTCTACCGGCGCAGAGAAATTGATGTCGCCCTGCGGCACGCGCTCGGCACTTGCTATCTCCCACACGAAACCCTTGACTTTTACTTTTTTGGGCGCCTGATAATTCAGGCGGATCTCTAAAATACCACGGTCAAATTTCGAACTGATGAGTTCGGCTCTGCCACCCACCTGTATCGCGTCGCGTTCTTTTGGCAACACGACCTTTTCATATTCAATATCTGTGAACTGAAATTTCTTGCGGGCGCGCGGGTCGTTCGAATCAAAGTAAAAATGCCTCGGTGCAGCCCTGGTACCGTCAGCATAGACGATGCCCAGCGAAATAACGCTGATACCGCGCTCGAGGTTCTTGATGCGCGCAGTGTAAATATTCTCATTGGCTTCGAGCGGTGCACGTTTGCCCTGAAAAGGGTCACGAATGTCAAAGCCCGACTGCTGATAGACTTCACGAATGCCTCGCGCTCCGTTATCTTGAATCGTGAAGGTTATATCAGGGCGCGTGATCACGTCTGCCTCTGCATTGTGGCGTATTGTCAGGTCATTGCGCTCATTCAGCCCGATTTCGACGCGATAAAACGCGCGTTCAGAGACATTGCCGCCCAGATCGACGGCCTCGACGGCAAACACATACTTACCTGCGGGTACGCTAGCGAAAGTCAGTTCTGTTGAGCCGGTTGTTTCGGTGAATTTGCGCGGTAACTTTTCGGCAAATGCATAGCGGTAGGTCTGAATACCGCTGTCATCGGCTGCATTGAACTTCAGCACAACGTCTTGCCGTGAATCGGGAATGCCGTTTTCATGTGTTGTGCTGGTGATAACGGGCCGGCTCGGGGGCACCGAATCAACGACGAATGGGTAGTGTTTAATGGGTGAAACGTTACCCGCTTTGTCTCGGTATTTGATATGCAGGTAATACGCACCCCCGTTCAAACCGGGTATGGTGATCTGCGTTGCGCGCGCATTGAGGTTAAAGAGATCGGGGTCTGTTTCTTTCTGGTCGTCGATTACCCAGGCATAACTCTCGACGCCAGAAATGTCGTTTGGCTTAGGCCATTGAAAGATCGCATCGCTTGATTTTGAAATCTGACCGAGCGCGTGCGTGCGTGAGAAGATGCCAACCGGGTCGGCTGTCGTGTCGGTTTCACGCATGCAGAGTGCGGGGCCGCACCCGTAGAAGAGGTACGGGCGATTGCCGATACGCGCGAACTCGAGCGGTCGTGCAGAAATACCATCGCGGGTGACGCGGTGATCGACACCCACAAACGTATTTTCGGGCCGATCAAGAAATTTCGCGTAGATTTGCGGCGCCCCGTTACGGGTGTCTTGCCACGCTGTGACGACCGTGTCTGACCCCGCTACGATTGCCGGCAAATAGCTCGGCGCCGCGTTCTCGCTGACGCGCAGAGGTTCTTGACCTTCGGGTGCGGCGAATATTGACCAGACTTTATCAGGGTTGCTCTGCCAGACGAAAACGAGCTTATCTTTGGCGTCGGTCATGCGCGCAGAGAAGTTCTGCGCGCCGTTTGCGGTGATACGCAGATTGCCTGCCCAGCTGGCGCCGCCGTCGAGACTATAAGAGCGAAAAATGTCGTCGATCAATGTCGACTCTGCACGGTTTTGGTATAAGATATCGAGCCTGCCGCCACGCCGCAACACTGCGGGAAAAAGCGCACCTCGAGTCGCACCGCTGATTTCGGCGACCGCACTCGTGCCATAAAACTGCCCGCTGCCGCCGACTGCGGCCGTGAGGCGAAATCTGTTTGTCCCAGCTGGTTCTTGATACAAGATGATATGCTTGCCAGTGCCCGTCATTTTCGCGAGTGGCAGAATCGCATTCAGCTTGCCCGCTGTTGCCGGCAACACCTGTTTCGGCGATAGCCCCTCGACACCTGATGCGCTGTACGCATAATAGATGCCAGATGCTCCCCCCTGAGGCAGCGTCTCTTGCCATGAGACAAGAATTTCGTTGCCGAGTACCGATACCGAAGGGTGCAGCGGAAACTGCTGCTCAGCGGGGCCCAGCGTGACTTCAGCAACAAGCCGGCGGGTGAATTTACCTGAGTCGCTGTAGACGAGCGCAATTTCAGCTTCGGTGGCGACGTTCTTGGTGAACGGAGCTTTAAGTGACGCCGTCACTGCATAAAGGCGGCTTTCGCCCTCATGGCAGCAGCTTGAATACTCTTCTGCGCGGCGGTCGACGAGCACCGGGTCACCCCAGCCAATCGGGTCGGCGAACAACCCGGTCAACGGAATTAGAATTGCGAGTCGGCAATATCTCATTCCCCCTCCCGTCCTCCCCCGCGCGCGGGGGAGGTGCCGCAGGCGGAGGGGGACATCGACAAGAGGATTCTCGTCATAACTCTATTTCTAATCCCTCGTACGCGGCCATGATCTGCAGCGGATGGTTCGGTGCCATCATGCTTTTGTATTTAATCGCCTGTAGAAGTACGTTGTCCATTTTTTGGTCGTCATATGACGGGTCGTGGTGGTAGAGCACGAGTTTCTTGACTTCACTCTTTATTGCAATATCTGTCGCAATCGCCGCCGACGAATGGCCCCAGTCAATTTTCTGCAGACTTTCTTCAAAGGTATATTGTGTATCGAACACCAGAACATCTGCGCCGAAGAAATAATCGATATAGGGGCCGATATCTTCGAGTGTTTCGAGATTAAATTCGGCGTCAGAACAGAAGATAAAAGTTTTGCCATTCGGTTGTTTGAACTTGTAAGAGTAACATCCCCCCGGGTGTCGCACCGACTTCGCCGTGACGTTCAGGCCATAGACATCGACGCTGCCCGTCTCTTCGAAATGCTGAAATGTCTTCTGCGCGTTCAGTTCGTCAAAAGTCAGGGGAAAGTGCGTCGTCACCATTTGGTAGCGCAGCCGTGTTTCGATATCGGGAAAGCACGAATAGAAATTCAGTTTATTACCGGGAATAAAAATTGGCACAAAAAACATGAGGCCCTGAATATGATCCCAGTGAGAGTGCGTGAAGAAAAATGCCATGTCGTCTTTGCCCGTCATCTTGCCGCGCGACATCAGCGCGTTGCCCAGCGCTCTGAGACCTGTGCCGGCGTCGATGACGACGGTTTTGTTTTCGCTCGTCTGAATCTCGATGCACGTCGTGTTGCCGCCATAAGTGCCTCGTATTGAAAATGGCAGGTTGCCGATAAAGTTCTCGATGGCTTCGCGCGAGAGCAGGTCTGCCGGGCTCGCAAGTTCGAGCACTTTGCGAATTTTGTCTTCGACCTGACGGGCGGTGATGGCGGTTGCGAGCGAGCCGCGCACACCCCAAAAGCGAATGAACATGGCTCCCGATTTCATAGGGCGAACGCGTCAGCAATGATTTTTAGTTTCCCTAAAACAGTGTGCGTAGCACACTGTTTTAGGGAAACGGCAGACATGGAAGATTTTTTACGCGCGATTATCGTGACGTTTATCCCCATTTTTGTCGCGACTGACGCGGTCGGCATTCTGCCCATTTTCGTCGGCATGACGCGTAAGCGCAAGGCTGCTGAGCGCCGCCGCATCGTCGCGCTTTCGATGGTAACTGCTTTTGCGCTGACGGCAATCTTCACCGTCATGGGTAAGGCAATTTTTCGCTTCATGGGCATCACGGTGTTTGACTTCATGGTAGCGGGGGGAGTTATACTCTTCATTCTGGCAATTCTCGACGTCATGGGTGCGCGCCATAATCACGACGATGACAGTGGCGCTATGGGCGTTGTGCCGCTGGGTACCCCCATGGTGGCCGGGCCGGCGTTGATTACTACCTGCGTGCTTATGGCGAATGAATATGGTTTTGCCGTGACGCTCATCTCGCTTGCGGTCAATATCACTATCGCTGGCTTGTTATTCTTGCAGGCCCCGCTTCTGACTAAGATTCTGGGTGACGAAGGTTCGGCCGCACTTTCAAAAATCACAAGTCTTTTGCTCGCTTCTATCGCCGTAATGATGGTGCGCCGCGGCGTGCTTTCGATGGTGAATTGATTCAGGCAAATATCGAACGGAGCATTACCATGAAAAAGAAATGGAAAATTGTTATCGCGGTCTTTGTTCTTGCCGGCGCCGCTGTGCTGTTCTTCACCGAAGAGATAAAAGGCAAGATCATTCATATACTTGGCGCGGCAGAAAACTACAAAGTCGAAGGCGACCCCAATGCGATGCAGCCACGCTTTAACGACGCCGACGTGCAGCGCGAGAAAATTCATGTTTACCTCGCCCAGATTGCCTCAGGTTTCACACAGCCGGTAGACATTCAGTTCTCGCCCGTAGAAAAAGAAGTCGCGCTCATTGCCGAAAAAACCGGTGCGCTCAAATGGGTTAACTTCAAGACCAAAGCAACGGGCACTCTCGCTAAAATTGACGTGCTCGTGAGCGCAGAAGAGGGGCTGCTCGGCGTTGCCTTTCACCCGGCATACGCATCGAATGGCAAGATCTACCTCAATTACGTCGCGAAAGAAAATGGCAATGACGTGAGCCGTGTTTCTGAGTGGGTTGTTTCAAAGCCCGCTGAGCTTTCAGGCGCGACGCTCGCGAGCGAGCGTATTCTCATGCGCGTGGCGCAGCCTTATGCAAACCACAATGCGGGCCAGCTTGCATTCGGCCCCGATGGGATGCTCTACATCGGTTGGGGTGACGGTGGTTTCAAAGACGACCCGAAGGGTAACGGACAGAACCCACTCACGCTGCTGGGCAGCATGCTCAGAATTTCTGTCGAGCCAGATGCAAACGGAAAGCCTTACTCGATACCGAAAGACAATCCTCATGTTGGTGATGCGCGTTATGCTCCCGAGACCTGGGCGATAGGATTTCGCAACCCTTGGCGTTACAGCTTCGACCCCAAAGGGCGGCTCATCGTTGCCGACGTCGGGCAAGACAGGTATGAAGAGATCGACATCGTCGAGAAAGGCGGCAACTACGGCTGGAAACACCGCGAAGGTTTTCACTGTTTTGAACCCAAAGAAAATTGCGCGACGGCAAATTTATTGAACCCCGTTTATGAATACGGTCGCAAAGAAGGCCAGTCTCTCACCGGCGGGTACGTTTACACTTCAACAGAAATTTCGGCACTGAAGAATAAATATGTCTTCTCTGATTTTATCAGCGGCCGCATCTGGGCGATCGATTTGCCCGACAATGCGCAGGGCAAAGTGCAGAAGGTTTACACGCTGGGGCAGTGGCCGGTGCTGATTTCGAGCTTTGGGCGCGACGCAGCGGGTAATGTCTATGCGGCCGATTTCGGCAGCGGCAAGATTTTTCGGTTGGCGGTGAGGTAACTGTCTATTGTAGCGGCAGGGGAGGCATGGCGAAATAGGTTTTCATTCACAGGCCGCGTGACAGCTCTGCGCGCGCTTCACGGTCATGATATTCTTCGAGCACATACAACGCATTCGATAGCATCAGAATATTTTCGGCCGTGCAGCCCTTTATTTTCGCCTTGTAGATAAGCTTGGCCAGAAAAATCAGGTAGTTGTCTTTCGCTGGTTGGGGCAAAATTAGTCTCGCACCGAAAATCTGTTTCTTTACAGTATCTGATTCAGGGTTACTGCGAACGAGATCGCAAATGATTTGAAAACCTGTCATAACACCGAGTAATTCGCTGGCTAAGCGCGCAGCAAAACTTGCGTTTGGCCCCGATTGGAATGGCGTCGCCTTAGCGATGGCAAACATCATTGCTGCGGCTATTTTATGTCGGTCAATATGGTTAAACCCATTTTGCATTTCGGCATGAATCATGGTTCGCAGAACCTCGTATTCCCGATGGATACGTTGCTGTGAATTCAATTCAAATTTGAGACCGGTAATCTCTTCGACTATCTTGGAATGAGGACGAATTCCGGAATTCCAGAGTTTCAGGTACTCCGTATCGTCCACAGGTTTACTTGGTTTTTAGTAATGTTTCACGATAGAAATCAGCCAGCGAGGCGGTGAACTCAACTTTCTTCACGCTGATTTCGTCGTTGTCTTCGAGGAGCATCTCTTGAAACTTTTCGTCAGAGATGGGGGCGAAGTATTTGTCCGAAATCTCTCCGTAAGCAGTTTTCATTCTCTCTCCTAAACGCAGCCAATATCGGAAATCGAAACAGGCTGTAATTCGTTTATCGGCCAAAATCAGCCCGGGCCGCACCCGGGTCAAGGTTTTTCAGAATTTCTTCACCTTCTCAATCTCACCCATGACGCGCGCTGTTTCCGTCAACGCGACAATGATCTTCTGATAGTGCATGACATCGTCGGTGGTCAATGTTCGCCCTTTACGGTCTTTGAGCCACTTCTGCGCGGGCTGGTAGCCGCCGATATAGAACGACCAGGCGACTTCAGGCACGTTGTCGAAGAACTGGTCTTTGTTGATAAAGACTTTGCCGAGACCTTTCGCCGTTGGTTCGAAGCTGATCTTCTCTACTTCGTTCGAGCCGCTGACGCTGAACTTTGTGATGGGCTTCGTCAGCTTCGGCGATTCCATGAGATGCAGTGCCCGCAATTCGCCACCGAGTTCAGCGAAGGCCCAGAATTCTTTGGCGCTGGTGGGGTATGGCACGCGTGGGAAGTCGATTTTCAGGAACTCTTTGTATTTCTCGCGGTAGTTGGGTGAGTGGAGAACGCCGTAGATGTAGTCGAGCAGATCGATTGGGGCGAAGGTTTTGGTGGGGCGTTTGCGGCGGTCGCTGAGCGCAGCCGAAGCGCCGTCGTCTTCGAATTTGAGGGCGATCTTTCCTGCGATGGCGGCAACGATTTCGGGGTTGAGGTTGGGGACCTCACCCCCCGGCCCCCTCTCCATTACATGGAGAGGGGGAGAAAGAGTATCTTTCCCTTTCGAACCCCGCGCTTTCGCTCCCCTCTCCACATTGTGGAGAGGGGTTGGGGGTGAGGCGCCAAACATGTCGGTGGGTTTGGATTCGGAGTAGAGGTAGAGGGGAGCTAATGAGTTAACCTCTTTGATGCTTAGTGAGTGAAGCTGCACGATATTATTGAACAAGAAAGCATCTGCAAACTGGCGGTCGCCTTCGATAGTGCGAGTTAAGGTCAATGCAATGTTATTACGATTAAGCAAATGCTGCATGATTTTTCGCTGTGGACTTGCATAGAGGCCGCGAGAATTTCCCGTATAGAAAGTCATTCTGTTGTCAAATGGCCTGTATGCGCAAGTTGTCGGTCTTACGATCTGTATGTTAGCTATTGCATCTTTTTTAGCTGTTGGTACTGTCCAGTCGCGGGCATCTTTGTCGCCCAATGAAAACTTATTACGTATTTCAGCCTCAGTTTCAGTCACGATGAAATTGATATTTTGCATCAACTCTTTTTCTGTAAATCCGACGTTAATCGAATCTCGCGCTGTAACAAACCCTATTGTCATTTCGGGAAATAACAGCTGAAGATTAATACCCGCATCGTATTCAGTACGGCCTTCAATACTTATCCCAGAAAAAAAGAAAAAAGGCGCGTCGGGTTTAATCCGCTCAAATTTTGTCGAACCAAGAGCACGTTTTATGAGAATTGAATTTTTCTTTTCTCGTTCACCCCACAAATCAAGACGGTGAACATTACCAAGAACATCTTTTTTCTTTTTACCAGTTTTAACCAACAAGATTATCGCCACCCCCTGCTGAATATCGAAAACGTTCTCGTCGTTTGACCCATCAGGGGTTCTCTCTTTCTTCTTAGAGTTGCCATGCAAATCTAGCACATAAATCTTGTCAAAGGTCTTCAATAAATGCCAGCG